>DASWPR010000160.1:0-7557 GCA_036398455.1 Dokdonella sp. | reverse complement strand
GGGCAGGTCGAGGTTCTGCTCCATGCGATCGGCGATGCGATTGAGGATGTTCGCGCGCTCGGTCGGCGAGGTCTGGCCCCATGCGGTCTTCGCCTTGTGCGCGGCGTCGAGCGCGAATTCGACGTCGTCCTTGTCCGAACGGGCGATCTCGCAGAACGGCTTGCCGGTGACCGGGGTGACGTTCTCGAAATACCGGCCGCTGGTGGGAGCGACCCATTGGCCGCCGATGAAATTCTCGTAGCGGCTCTTGAAAGGGACCTGGACCGAGAGATTCTGTTGTTCGAGCTTGGTCATCGCAAAACTCCGTGTTGGGATGCGCGCTAGATGAGCACCGGTTGTGCCAGCGAATGGCGGTGTTGCGGCGAAGCACGCCGGTCGGGCCGTCGAACCTCGAAAAAAACCTTCGGTTGTCGCAGTGCAGCAGGAAGTAACGAAGATTTTTCTTGCGCCATGGCACAGTAAGTGTGTAGTAGCGCGACAGGTGCGCGGTCACCTGTCGCAAACTGCGACACTCGGGAAACAGCCATGTCACGTCTCTCGTCGAATGCCGGCCTGCTCGCTGCCCGAGAACGCTTTTTCTCGGCCGGGGAACGACCGACCGGCCTCATTTCGAACGTCATCCTCGAATCCTGGCAGCGCTGCGCGGCGCTCGGATTGCCTGCGCAATTGCGGCCCGAGGTGGAACCACTCGCGGGTTCCGCCCTGCGCGAACTGCTCGGTCGCCATGAATCGCTGCGACGCCTGTGCCGCAACGAACTCGAAGCACTGCACGGCAGTGCCCGCGCCGCCGGTGCCATCGCCATCCTGACCGCGCCGGACGGCATCGTGCTCGATGCCGTCGGCGATGCCGCCTTTCTCGACAAGGCCGCGCGCGTATCGCTGCGGCCCGGCGTGCCGTGGCGCGAAGATGCGACGGGCACGAACGCGATCGGCACTGCGCTGGTCGAGCG
The DNA here is from genome assembly GCA_036398455.1 of Dokdonella sp. Taxonomy (GTDB): domain Bacteria; phylum Pseudomonadota; class Gammaproteobacteria; order Xanthomonadales; family Rhodanobacteraceae; genus Dokdonella_A. Next base: position 6,607 of record DASWPR010000160.1, on the reverse strand, counting down.
GCGCGCCGTCGAAGTGCGCGGCGGCGAGCACTACTTCGAGCCGTATCGCATCCTCAGCTGCTCGGCCGCGCCGATCCTCGACCCGTTCGGCCGCCTTGCCGGCGTGCTCGATCTTTCCGGCGAGGCGGGCGTGCATCACGTGCACGCACTCGGGCTCGTCCAGCTTGCGGTCGACCAGATCGAGCATCGTTTGTTCGACGATGTCTGCGCGGAGCGCGAGCTGATCCGCCTGCACAGCGACGCACGTCTGCTCGGTACGCCGCGCGAAGGCGTGTTGATGTTCGAAGGCCATCGCCTCGTCGCGGCGAATCGCTACGCGCTTGCATTGTTGGGGCTCGACTGGAGCGAACTCGGCCGCCGGCGCTACGACGAACTGTTCAGCGGCGCCATGCCGAAGACGAGCGCGACCTCCGGTCTGCGCGACCACTTCGGCAATGTGCTGCATGCGCGCCGCCAGCCGCGGCAGATGGGCGTGGGAAGTGCGCCGGCACGTGCACGTCCGCTCCCGCGGGTGGCACGGCCGGTGATCGATGCCGCGCTCGAAACGCAGCTCGCACGCGCCGTACGCCTGATCGACGCGGACATTCCGGTCCTGCTGCAGGGCGAGACCGGAACCGGCAAGGAAGTATTCGCACGCACCCTGCACCAGCGCTGCGCGCGCGCGTCGGCAGCATTCGTCGCGATCAACTGTGCCGCGCTGCCGGAAAGCCTGATCGAGTCGGAGTTGTTCGGTTATGCGCCCGGTGCATTCACCGGCGCGCGTCGCGAAGGTTCGCCGGGCCTCCTGCGCGAAGCCGATGGCGGCGTTCTGTTCCTCGATGAGATCGGCGACATGCCGCTGTCCCTGCAAAGCCGGCTGCTGCGCGTACTGCAGGAGCGCGAAGTCGCGCCGCTCGGCGGCGGGCGCGCCACCGCGATCGATTTCGCCGTGATCGCGGCATCGCATCGCGACCTGCGTGCGGCCGTCGCCGCGGGAGAGTTTCGCGCGGACCTCTACTACCGCGTCGCGCAGAGTCAGGTCAGGCTCGCGCCGCTGCGCGAACAGAGCGATCTGCGGCCTTTGATCATGCAGATATGGGCATCGCTCGGTGCGGCCGACGCCGGGCTGCGGCTCGGCGATACGGCGATGGCTGCACTCCAAGCGTGTGCATGGCCGGGAAATTTCCGCCAGCTGGTCGCCGTGCTGCGCGAAGTCATCGCCTTGTCGCCTGCGGACTGCATGATCGGACGCGAGTCGCTGCCAGAGCTGGATGCGGCTGCGCCGGTTGCATCGTCGACGCGGCCTGGCGTGGTCGCGCGCCTCGATACCGTCGAACGCAAGGCAATGCGCGATGCGCTGGCCGCGACTGCGGGCAACACCTCCGAAGCGGCGCGTCGCCTCGGCATCAGCCGCAGTACCTTGTACCGACGTTTGCGCGAAAGCGGCTGAGCCGGCGCACGCATTCGCTTCGATCCGCGCATCGTTGTCCGCGCGCATCGACACCCGGCGAGCAGTGGCGCTCCACGCATCGTTCATCCCGATCGATACCGGCAGCCAGACATGAAACAGCGCGACCGCAGCCTTGGGTTTCGAACAACCGTCGATATGTTCATGCGAACATATCGAACCGCCTACTTTCCGGAGACCGGCACGATGCAATCGATCGAAGCTTTCGTTTCATGGCGCCGCGCGTTGCGGCAATGGGCGCCGCGCCTGCTCGTCGCGATGATTGCGCTCGCCGGCGTCGCCGCGTCCGCGAGCGCGGCTGTGTTGACCGTGGCCCTGCCCGGCGACCACGCCTTCCCCGAGAGCATCACCTCGACATCGGACGGAACGCTCTACGCCGGCAGCCTCGGTGCCGGCGGCGTCTTCCGCGCGCGGCCCGGTGCCGCGCAGGCCGAGTTGTGGATACAGCCCGGCGCGTTCGGCAGCCGCTCGATCTTCGGCGTGCTGGCGGATGACAAAGCCGGCATCCTGTGGGCGTGCTCGAACGACCTGACTGCGCTCGGCATCGCGATAGCGAGCGAAGAGAGCGGCAGCTGGCTCAAGGGCTTCGACCTGAAGACCGGCAAGGGCAAAGTCAGCGCCCGGCTCCCCGGCGAGCACACCTTGTGCAACGACATCGCGATCGCCGCCGACGGATCGGTCTTCGTCACCAACACGATGTCGCCGCAGATTCTCAAGTTGTCGGCCGATCGCAAGCGGCTCGACGTGTGGGCGAGCGATGCGCAATTTCCGGCGGCCGGGCAGGGCGCGGGCCTGGACGGCATCGCGTTTGGCGGCGACGGCAATCTTTATGTGGATACCTATACCAATGCGGAACTCTTCCGCGTCGACGTCGATCATGGCAAGGCCGGCAAGGTGACGAAACTTTCACTGTCGCGCCCGCTGGTGCTGGCCGATGCTCTGCGTCTGGTCAAGGACAAGACCTTCCTGCTGATCGAAGGCGGCGGCCGTCTCGATCGCGTCGTCGTGAACGGCAACACGGCGACGGTAGAAACGCTGAAGGACGATTTCGCCCTGCCGACCGGCGTCACCCGCGTGGCGGGGAAGACCGCCTGGGTGTCCGAAGGTCAGCTGGCATCGATCTTCGATCCTTCCAAAAAGGACCAGAAGCCCAACCTTCCTTTCCGCCTGTACGCCATTCCGTTGACGTCGCCGTGACCGCCATCGCCTGAAAGCGCAGCGGTTGCCTCGACATCCATCGCCCGCATTGCAAGGAGTTGCCAGCCATGTCCATCCCGTATTCGATCCGTTCGCGCCCTCCGCTGCGGCTTGTCGCCGCGACGCTGAGCGCGGTGTTGTCCATGCTGATCGGCGTCGCCGCGCCAGCGACTGCGGCGACGAAGGCGAAGCCAACCGCTCCGGCGGCCTGTGCCGGCGACAACGGCGGCCTTTCGCTGTCGCCCGGTTTCTGCGCGACGATCTTCGCCGACAACATCGGCCACGTTCGCCATATGGCCGTGGCATCCGACGGCACCGTCTTCGTCAACACTTGGAGCGGCCGCTACTACAGCAACGACAAGCCGCCGGATGGCGGCTTCCTGGTCGCACTGAAAGACAGCACGGGAAGCGGTCACGCCGATCTCGTGCAGCGCTTCGGCGACGGCGTTGCCGCAGGGTCTGCCGGCGGCACCGGCATCGCGCTGTACCAGGGCGCGGTGTATGCCGAGCAGAACGATCGCATCATCCGCTACGCGCTGACGCCCGGTGAACTCGCTCCGAAAGGCGCGCCGCAGACGGTCGTGTCCGGCCTGCCGCTGACCGGCGATCATCCGATGCATCCGTTCGTGATCGATGCCAAGGGCCGGATCTTCGTCGACCTGGGTTCGGCCACCAACGACTGCGAAAAACAGAATCGCATGCCGGGTTCGACCGGCAACCAGCCGTGCGTCGAGAAGGAAACGCGCGGCGGCATCTGGCGCTACGACGCCAGCAAGACCGAGCAGAAGTTCTCGCCGGCCGAACGCTACGCGACCGGCATCCGCAACGGCGAGGGCATGGCGTTCGATGCGCAGGGCCGCTTGTTCGCGACCCAGCACGGCCGCGACCAGCTGTCGCAGAACTGGGCCGCGCTGTACAAGCCGGAGCGGGGGCCGGAGCTGCCCGCCGAGGAAATCGTCGAACTCAAACAGGGCGCCGACTACGGCTGGCCGGAATGCTATTTCGACGGCGCGCAGAAAAAACTCGTGCTCGGTCCGGAATACGGCGGCGACGGCGGCACGAAGATCGGCGTCTGCGCCGAGCGCACAGGACCCGTCGCCTTCTTCCCGGCGCACTGGGCACCGAACGATCTGGCGATCGTGCAGGACGCGAAGTTTCCTGCCGCGTACCGCAATGGCGCGTTCATCGCATTCCATGGATCGTGGAATCGATCGCCCGCACCGCAGGGCGGCTACAACGTCGTGTTCCAGCCGATGGCGAACGGCAAGGCGTCCGCGCCCTACGTCGTCTTCGCGGACGGCTTCGCCGGCGCCATCAAGGAACCCGGCCGCGCCGCGTTCCGGCCGACCGGGCTCGCCGCGGGACCGAACGGCGCCTTGTACATTTCCGACGACATGCACGGTCGCATCTGGCGCGTGACCTATACGGGCAGCGGAGCGGCGACGGTCGCGGCCGCGCCCTCGGCGAAGACGGCAGGCGCCGGCAGTCCGGGGGCCACGCCGCCGGAAGGCACGCATCCCGATGCGGGCCGTCCCGATCCGGGCACGCTGCCGCTGCCGCCCGGCGCAACCAAGGAGCAGGTGGCGCTCGGCGAGCGCATCTTCCACGGCGAAGTCAGCGGCGGAACCTGTGGCGGCTGCCACGGCTCCGATGCGAAGGGCAGCCCGATCGGTCCGGATCTCACCAGCGGCAAGTGGCTGTGGGGCGATGGCAGCTTGAAGTCGCTCGCCGACACCATCACGCAGGGCGTGCCGACGCCGAAGGAACATCCAGGCGCGATGCCGCCCCTGGGTGGCGCGGCGCTGACGCCGGCCGACGTGCAGGCGGTCGCGGCCTACGTGTGGGCGATCGGGCACGACGGCAAACATTGAACGATGCCCGGCGGCGCGGGTGCGAACGGCGCAATCCGCTCGCTTCCGCGCCGCCGGTGCGTCTGCCACCGGCGCGTCGCGACAGGCGACCGCGGCAGCACGTAGCGGTCGTCGACCGCAATCCCCTGTTCGCGCGATGGCGACGCGCGAGCTTCTCTTTTTCCAATCTGCGGGTCGTGCATGTTCGTTCGTCAATTGACGTATCTGGTCGCGCTCTCGCGCGAACGCCACTTCGGCCGTGCGGCTGAAACCTGCAGCGTCTCGCAGCCGGCGCTCTCTGCGGCCATCCGCAACATGGAAGACGAACTCGGCCTGCCGATCGTGCAGCGGCGCGGCCGTTCGTTCGAAGGCTTCACGCCCGAAGGCGAGCGCCTGCTCGGCTGGGCGCGCCAGATCCTGGCCGACTGGTCGAACCTGCGCCAGGAAGCTGCCGGCGCGCGCGAGGGCCTGTCCGGCCGACTGCGCATGGGCGCCATTCCGACTGCGCTGCCGGTGGTGTGGCTGCTCACCGAAGCCTGCCTGTCGGTGCATCCGCGCATCGATCATGTCGTGCACTCGCTCAGCACGACCGAGATCATCCGCCAGCTCGACGGTTTCGAACTCGATATCGCCCTCACCTATCTCGAGGACGAACGGCTGGCGCATTTCGACGTGATGCCGCTCTTTCGCGAGCGCTACGTGCTGCTCGCGCGCAAGGGCGCACTGCGCGAGCAGCCCGCGACGATCAGCTGGCAACACGCGGCCGAACTGCCCTTGTGCCTGCTCACCGACAACATGCAGAACCGGCAGATCATCGACGACGCGTTCAAGCGTGCCGGTGCGGTGGCGCGGCCGCGCGTGGAAACCGATTCGGTGATCGCGCTGTATTCTCACGTGCGGCATGCCGGTCTCTTCAGCATCGTGCCGCACAGTTTGCTCAGCCTGTTCGAGATGCATGACGGCGTCGACACGATTCCATTGGTGCCGGAACTGGGGCGCTCGATCGGGCTGGTCGCGCGCGACCGCGATCCGCCGTCGCCGCTGCTGACCGCCGCATGGACGATCTTCCGTGGCTGCGACCTGCAGGATCGTTTCGACGCGCTGATAAGCGGCGCCTATTAGCTGTTCGCGCGAAACGATTGGAGCACGCGAGCGCTGCGCGGGAAGAATGCGCGCCGGCGACCCCGGTCGCCGCAGTCCGTTGCAGGTGCGCGCAATGCGCCGGTGCGACGTCCATCACATTCAAAGGCGGGTTCACCGCCTTCCCCGGAGGGAACGACTCATGGCCAAGGTGCTATGCGTGTTGTATGACGATCCGATCGATGGCTACCCGAAAAGCTACGCGCGCGACGATCTGCCGAAGATCGAGCGCTATCCGGATGGGCAGACCCTGCCCACGCCGAAGGCGATCGACTTCAAGCCGGGCGCTCTGCTCGGCAGCGTGTCCGGCGAGCTCGGGCTGCGCAAGTATCTGGAATCGAACGGTCACCAGCTGGTCGTGACGTCGAGCAAGGACGGCGCCGACAGCGTGCTCGATCGCGAACTGCACGATGCCGAGATCGTCATCTCGCAGCCGTTCTGGCCCGCCTACATGACCGCCGAGCGCTTCGCCAAGGCGCCCAAGCTGAAGATGATCGTGACCGCCGGCATCGGCTCGGACCACACCGATCTGCAGGCGGCGATGGATCGCGGCGTCACCGTCGCCGAAGTGACCTATTGCAACAGCAACAGCGTCGCCGAACACGTGGTGATGATGATCCTGTCGCAGGTGCGCAACTACATCCCGTCGTACAACTGGGTGATCAAGGGCGGCTGGAACATCGCCGACTGCGTGGAACGTTCGTACGACCTGGAAGGCATGCAGGTCGGCACCGTGGCCGCCGGCCGCATCGGCCTGCGCGTGCTGCGCCTGCTGAAGCCGTTCGACGTGGGACTGCACTACCTCGACCGCCACCGCCTGCCCGAAGCGGTCGAGAAGGAACTCAATCTCACCCATCACGACAGCCTCGAAAGCCTGACCCGGGTTTGCGACGTGGTGACGCTCAACTGCCCGCTGCATCCGGAAACCGAGCACATGATCAACGACGCGACGCTGAAGAACTTCAAGCGCGGC
>DASWPR010000159.1:0-2331 GCA_036398455.1 Dokdonella sp. | reverse complement strand
CTTCCAGGAATCGATACGCCAGGCGCGCGATCGCGGTGCGCGCTTCCAGCCGGGCGAGCATGAACTGGACTACGCGATCGAGCGCGGCTTCGCCGCCGAACTCGTGCGCGACGCCGCTCGATTCGGCCTGCGCCACACGCGCCTCACCGCGATCACTTCGCAGCCGCGCCTGGCCCTGCTGGCGAACAACGTCGCCAATGCACTGGACCCTTTGCTCGGCGAGAATCATGTCCATCGAATCGCCACCCAGGACGACACGCGATCGGTGCGCTCATCGGGCTACACGCTGATCGTCAGCCGCAGTCCATCGCGGCCGCCGCTGCCCGATGCGACGCCCGCGCTCGCCGAACTCGGCGTGGATGCGCAGCTCGCCGTGCGCGCCGCCGCGCAGCGCTGGGTGGACGAACCCATTGCCTATCCACTGCCGGTCGCGCGCGCGCCCGAGGATGCGCAATGGCAGTCGGCGCGCAGGTTCGCGCGCGAAGGCGGTCTGCTCGAGCCGACCTGGCGCAGCATCGGGGACAGCATCCAACCCATCGCGGCGGCGCTGCCGGCATAGGCGCCGGACGCTCCGATCCTTCGCGCGACTTGCGTGCAGCGGCCATGCCCGCGCGAGTCGCGCGAGCTTCCACCTCGCACGATCGTCAGGTGTTCCAGGTCGCCAGCATCACGACGGCGGCCACGGCCATGACCGCGGTTCCGGCCCAGCCGAGCATTCGCAGCGCAACGGGAATGCGGTACTTGCCCATCACTTTGCGCCGGCTCGCCAGCAGCATGATGATGACCATCAGGGGCACCGAGATGACGCCGTTGATCACCGCGCTCCAGAACAGCATCTTGATCGGATCGATCGGCGTGAGGCTGAGCCCGACCGCGATCAGGGTCGCCAGCGCGATCGAGCCGTAGAACATCTTGGCCTTGGCCGGCTTCGCCTCGAGGCCGGTTTTCCAGCGAAACGTCTCGCCGAGCGCATACGCCGCGGAGCCGGCCAGCACCGGCAGGGCGAGCAGCCCGGTGCCGACGATGCCGCCGGCGAACAGCCACGTCGCGAACGGACCCGCGACCGGCCGCAGCGCCGCCGCGGCGTCGGCCGAGGTCTGGATGTCCTTGATGCCGTTCGCGTTGAGGACGACGGCGGCGGTGAGGATGATGAAGAACGCCACCAGCTCCGAAAACACCATGCCGATGATCGTGTCGATACGGATCCGCTTCAATTCCACGGCAGCCTGCTGCGAGGCATGCTTGAGCGGCTTGCGGCCGGGAATGATGCGGACTTCGTTGGCTTCCTGCGACGCCTGCCAGAAGAACAGATAGGGGCTGATGGTGGTGCCGAAGACGGCCACCACGGCGACCGCGTACTGGGAATCGGCGTGGATGGTCGGCACGAACGCGGCCTTGGCGACCTGCAGCCAGGGCACCTGGATGATCAGCACCGTCGCCACATAGGCGAACAGGCTGAGTGTGAGCAGCTTGAGCAGCGGCGAATAGCGATCGAACGGAATGAAGATCTGCAGCACGGTCGACAGCGTGGCGAATGCCACGGCATAGACGAATGCCGGACCTCCGATCAGCAGCTTCAGGGCGGCGCCCATCGCGCTGATGTCGGCCGACAGGTTGATGATGTTCGCCACCAGCAGCAGGGACACGAACGCGATCGCAAGGCCGAACGAATACTGCGAGCGGATGTTCGCGCCGAGTCCCCTGCCGGTGACGCGGCCGATGCGCGCGCAGATCATCTGGATGCCGATCATCAGCGGCAACGCGAGGACGACGGTCCACAAGGTCGCCAGTCCGTACGCTGCGCCCACCTGCGAATAGGTCGCGATGCCGCTGGGATCGTCGTCTGCGGCGCCGGTGATGAGGCCTGCGCCGAGACGGCCGTACAGGGGTTGTTTTTTCTGCTCGGCTGCCGGTTCCATCGAGCCAGAGTAAGCTTTCCTCTAGCGGCTGTCGCTGGCGTTCGCAGGCGCTGTCCGCGCATCGCCCGCAGCCACCGCTGCCGCCAGCGGCGAGGCCAGCGCGATCACCGCCCACGCGACCAGCCAGATGAGCGCCCACGCCTTCGCCAGGTCGGCCCAGGCGGGCGCTCGACCGCTGCCGTCGGCAGACGACGTCGGCGCTGCGCGCGGCGAGTGATGCGCGGCACGCTGTGCGTTCATGCGACCTCCCGCGAAGCGGTTGCCCGACCGATCTGCCGTACGCCCGCGTCGCAATCGAAAAGCAAGCGGCTGAGCGGGTCGAAGAAGCGGAATACGCCGGCGCCGCGCGACGGCTCCGCCGGGACGGCGGTCAGGGAATGCTCGCACAGCGGGATGTCGGCTCCCGCATCCG
>DASWPR010000158.1:0-3238 GCA_036398455.1 Dokdonella sp. | reverse complement strand
GGCGCATGGCGCTCCGGAAGGGCGGCCTGCGCATCCCGCCGTGGTTCCTGCCCAGCCTTCGATGCAGGAAGGGGGAAGCCGACCGGCCTGGCCGAACTGGATGCGCTGCTGCCCGGCGGCGGCTGGCCGCGCGGCGCGCTCAGCGAAATCCTGATCGAACGCGATGGCCTCGGCGAATGCAGCCTGCTGCTGCCTGCGCTGGCCGCGCTGACGCAGGCGCGCCGCCGCATCGCGCTGATCGCGCCTCCCTATGTTCCGTATGCGCCGGCGCTGGCGGCTGCCGGCATCGATCTCGCCCAGCTCGTGCATATCGATGCGAGCGGCACGGATACGCACTGGACCGCCGAACAATGCCTGCGCGCCGGTTGCTGCGGCGCCGTGCTGAACTGGCTGCCGCAGGCCGACTATCGCCAGCTGCGCCGCCTGCAGCTGGCCGCCGAAACCGGCGCGGCGATCGGCTTCGTGTTTCGTCCACTTGGCGCCGCCAGCCAGGCGAGCCCGGCCGCCCTGCGCCTGCGCGTGACGGGAGATGCGCAAGGTCCGCGCATCGAGATCCTGAAATGCCGCGGCCGCCTCGGCGGCACGGCGCAGACCCGTCTGCTGGCGTGATCGCGCGAGGCATGCGTGCTCTGGGCTTGCCTTCGCTTTCCGCAGCTGGCGCTCGATGCGCTCCGCGTCGATGCGGATTCGCCCTCCAGCCCCAAACCGCATGCCGTCATCGACGGTCCGCAGCAGCGCCGCCATATCGTGCTGGCCGATATCCCGGCGCGCCGACAGGGCGTGCGCGCGGGCCAGGCGCTTGCGGCCGCCCAGGTGCTGTGCCCTCGCCTGACCGTCCTGCCACGCGATGAAGCCGCCGAGCGCCAGGCGCTCGAATCACTCGCCGCCTGGGCCTATCGCTTCAGTGCCGAGGTCCATCTCGCCACAGCCGATGCGATCTACATCGAGATCGGCGCCAGCCTGAGCCTGTTCGGCGGCTGGCCTGCGCTGGAACGCCGGTTGCGCCACGAACTCGCGCGCTTCGGATTCGCCTATACCCTCGCGGCCGCCCCGACCGCGGCGGCCGCGCACGTGCTCGCGACGCATGCCGACGGCATCGCCATCCCTGCTCCGGGCCCCTTGGAAACGGCGCTCGGCGGGGTGCCGATTGCCGCCAGCGGCCTCACCGCGAAGACCATCGCCGCCTTGCATGGCATGGGCTTTCGCGAGCTGCGCGACCTGTTCCCGCTGCCGCGCGCGGAGCTGACGCGGCGCATCGGCGAGGACGCGCTCGCTCATCTGGATCGCATGCGCGGCCTTGCCGCCGAGACCTTGCAGCGCTGGCAGCCGCCGGCCCGGTTCGAGCGCCGCATCGAATTTTCCTACGGCGTGGAGTCGAACACCGCGCTTGCGTTCCCGCTGCAGCGCCTGATCCGCGAACTCGTGTTGTTCCTGATCGCGCGCGATGGCGGCGTACTGCGCTTCCAGCTCACCCTCGGCCATGAGCGCGGCGCCAGTACGCGCGTCGAGGTCGGCCTGCTCGCACCGCAGCGCGACGCGGCCAGCCTGTTCGAACTTGCGCGCGCACGCCTCGAGCGCATCGAACTGGCTGCGCCGGTGCATGCACTGGGCTTGTGCGCCGACGACCTGCCGCCGCTATGTCCGCTGCATCGCGACCTGTTCGACGATCACCGCCGCGAACAGCTCGACTGGCCCGCCCTGGTCGAACGCCTGCGCGCGCGCCTCGGCGACACCGCACTACACGGCCTCGCCGAAGTCGCCGACCATCGTCCCGGCCGCGCGTGGCGGTTCGTGCCGGCGCTGGATGGATCGACGCCACGGCGCGACGGACGCCCTGTTCCGGCACGGCGGACCTTCGCAAAAAACACCGCCGCAGCGAGCGTATCCGCAAGCGCTGCGAAACCGCGGCCGTTCTGGCTGCTGCGCCAGCCGATCCTGCTGCGCGGAGCGCCGACGCGCATCCTCGCCGGACCCGAGCGCATCGAAAGCGGCTGGTGGGACGGGCACGACTATCGGCGCGATTACTACATCGTCGAGACCCGGCTCGGCCAGCGCGCCTGGGCCTATGTCGAAGCCGGCGAGCAGGCGAACTGGACCTTGCATGGCTGGTTCGCATGAATCCGCCGAAACCGCCGAAGCGGCGCCGCCTGCGTGCGCCGATCGAGCCGGGCATCGGCAGCCTGGATGCGCACGCCGACGATCCGCGCAGCGCGCTGTACAAGCAGCTGCGGCGGCAGGCGAGCGCCCAGGACATGGGCGCTCTGGCAGAACAAGGCAACGCCCATGCAGTGGCAGAACAAGGCACCCCGTGCCTCGCAAGCCTCGATCCGCTGGCGGACTCCGCCGCGCTGGCCGATGACGTTGCGCCGCGCTACGCCGAACTGCACTGCCTGTCGAACTTCTCGTTTCAGCGCGGCGCCTCCAGCGCACACGAATTGTTCGAGCGCGCGAAGCGGCTCGGCTATGGCGCATTGGCGATCACCGACGAATGCTCGCTGGCCGGCATCGTGCGTGCGCTCGAGGCTTCGAGAGAAACCGGCGTCAAGCTGATCGTCGGCACCGAAGTGCAGCTTGCCGACGGTCCGAAACTCGTGCTGCTCGCGCAGAACCAGGACGGCTATTCGGACATCTGCCGGCTGATCACCACCGGCCGTCGACGCAGCGCGAAGGGCGAGTACCAGTTGACGCGCAAGGATGCAGAACAACTCGGCGACGGCGTCTTGGCTCTGTGGCCGGCGCCGCCTCTTTCCTTGCACGCGGAAAAGGCGAGTCCGCGATATTCCCCGAGCGCGACGGCCAAGCCGTTTCCGGCCGGCCTGACAACAGCAGAGGATTGGCCGGGTGAACGAAGATTTCGCACAGGCGAAACTTCGAGGCAGAAAGAAGCTGCGCATTCCAGCCGCAGCATTGTTGCGCGCAGCGCGCAATGGCCACGAGCACTCCCCGCCCCCTCACCCCAGCCCCGTGCACCCACGGCAGAGCCGTTGGAGGAGAGTGAGCATGTCGGCACGGCTTTCCCGCACCCGGCGCCGGAGTCCTGTGAAGCAAGCGAATGCCATGCCGCCTGGCTCATCCGGCATTTTCCCGGCCGCGCGTGGCTCGTGGTCGAACTGCACCGCGGCCCCGACGACGCCGCCCGGCTCGCCGGGCTGCGCGCGTTCGGCGCCGGTCACGGCCTGCCGCTGGTCGCTGCCGGCGACGTGCATATGCATGTACGGAGTCGGCGCGCGCTGCAGGA
>DASWPR010000157.1:0-3625 GCA_036398455.1 Dokdonella sp. | reverse complement strand
GCCCACAACGCCATGATCTCGCGATGCTCGACGAGGTTGTTCAGGTAGCTCTGCCGGAACGTGGCATCGGTGATGGTGTCGGCAATCCTCATCAGCGCGTGATGCGCTTGGCGCAGGGCTTCGTCGGCACGCGGGTCCGCGCTTCGGGTCCAGACGCGGTGGAGCGTGAGGTGGCGCTTGGCTTCTTCAAGGTCGTCCAGTGAAGTCGTTGTGCCTTCGAATGAGTCCGGGGCGATCGACGAAGCGAATCCGATTTCGGTGGCCAGTCGTTCCGCGAAGTTGCGGGCCTGCTCCAGGTCGCCTCGCGCCAGTGCGAGCCTGACCCTCATTTCGAGCAGGTTGACCCGCACTCCCGGGCGGGGGTCGATCCCCACCACCGCGTCGCAACGATCCAGCGCGTCGGCACTGGCCGCATAGCGACCGAGCGCCAGCTCGGCCTCGGCCAGATTGACGAGAGCATCGCCGAGTTGTACATGAGCGCCGAGTTCGGTAAGGATCTCGACGGCCGCCTCGGCATGCGTCAGTGCCAGCGCATCATCGCCTCGTTGCCGTGTCAGTGCCGACAGAGACGTGAGCACTTCGCCGAGAAGCAAGCGGGCCCCCATGGCACGGCTGCGTGTCAACGCGAGTTGCAGATGCTCGCGAGCGCCGTCCAGATCACCGAGTTGCAGGGACGCATTGCCGGCGTTCGACAGTGCGAAGGTTTCACCCCGACCGTCGCCGATCCGACGATTGACCTCCACGCCCAATCGCGCGTATTGCAGGCTACCCATCAGATCGCCCTGGAATTCGGCGCAGATGGTTCCTGCGTTGGCCAGCTTCGCCTGTGCTGCAGGCAAGTCGAGTTGCTGGGCGCGCACCATGGCGGTGTCGACCAACGCCCGCCCGGCGACCGCGTCGCCGCGATAGGCCATCGCCACGGCGACGGTCTGCGTCGCCCGCAGGGCCAGTTCCTCGGCGCCCGCCTGCATCGCCAGCGCGATGGCGCGCCGCCCCTCTGCCTCGCTGGATGCGTAGTCACCGGTCCGGACCGCCAAGACCGCCTGCCGCATGGTGGCATGCGCCCGCCGCCCGTCGTCGTCGAGCGCCTCGGCGAGCGCTGTCATCGCAGCGAGGTCGTCGCGCTGCGCCGGCCGCTGCCCGATCAGGGCCAGCGTGAACTCGCGCACCTCGTACAGTCGCCAGCGCAGCGCGTGCGCGTCGGCAGGCGCCAGGGCCAGCGCGCGCGTCGTGTAGTCGAGCAGAGCCTCGTTGGCGAACGTGCTCGCGGCGTGCTTGGCCGCCTGGGCGTAGAACTCCGCGGCGTTCGCCGCATCGCCGGCCCGTTCGTAGTGTTCGGCTGCGGTGCCGAGCAGTGCCTTGGCGCGCGACCCGGAGAGACCGGCCAGCCACTGCGCCGTCTTCGCGTGCGCGTCGCGCCGGACACGCTTCAACACCGTGTCGTAGGTGACCTGATGCAGGATCTGATGCCGGAACGCGTATTCGCGGATGTCGTCGCTGCGGTCCGTCCCGTCCTTTCGGTTGACGAGTTCACGCTCGGTCAAACGAGGCAACTTGGTCTCGGCGTCGGTCTCGACGTGCGCCAGCGCCGCGTCCCAGAACGTCTGACCGATGACACTGGCCAGTTGCAGGGCGTGTCGCTCGATCGGCGGCAGGCCGTCGAGGCGGGCCTGCAGCACGCCGGTCAAGGTCGGCGGCACCTTGACGGCGAGCAGCTTGTCGGCATCGACGGACCAGCGGTCACCGGACGTGACGATGCCGCCCTGGTCGATCAGCATCTTGACCAGCTCTTCCATGTAGAACGGGTTGCCGTCGGCGCCACCGGTGATCAACTCGCGCACGGCCGCCGGGATCTCGGGGAGGCGCTTCAGCAGCTCGTTGGCGAGATCGCGGCTGTGGCCCTTGTCGAGCGGATGGAGATCGACGCGCCGCATCGTCATCGTTTCGCCGGACCGACGTTCGAACAGTGTCGGGCGCGTCAGCGCGATCAGCAGCATCGGCACGTCGCGGTTCACTTGGGCGAGGTAGTCGATGAAGTCCAGCGACGGGTCGTCGGCCCAGTGCAGGTCGTCGAGGAACACGACCAGCGGCGTGCCGCGCGCGGCAATGCGCCGCAGCGCCTCGGCGGCCGCATGGAAGCCGCGGTTGCGGATCTGCCGGCCGTCTTCCCGGATGCCGCGCACGTGCGGGCTGTCGGCATAGTCGAGGCCGATCAGTTGCCCGAGCAGATGGGCGTGGGCCTCGGCTTCCATCGCGCCTTCGTCCTGCTCGAAGAGCGGCGCGATGCCCGCTTCGAGCTTCGCCTTGGCCACGTCCATCGCGTCGCCGTCGCCGATCTCGAAGCGCCACGCCAGCAGGTCGCGCAGGAGGCCGTAGGCTTGCCCCTGCGTCTGCGAGGTCGCGCGCGCCTGGAAGACGAAGAAACTCTCTTCGCGCGCCTCGGCCCAGTTGCGGAATTCGTAGAGCAGGCGACTCTTGCCGACGCCGGCGTCGGCCACGACGATGACCCGTTCGAGACCCGCGCCCGCCTTGACCAGCCGCTTGAACGCGTCCTGCAGCACCTCGAGTTCCGCGTCGCGCCCGATCATGCGCGTCGCCACACCTTCGATGCCGCGCGTCTCGACGCGGAAGGCGCGCGGCTTCAGGCGCTCAACGAGGTAGCTCGCGACCGGCGCGTCGACACCCTTCACGACCAGCGGCTCCTGCGGGACCACGTCGAACACGCCGCGCACCTGCGTGTACGTGTCCTTGCTGATGCGCAACGCGCCGGCCGGCGCCGTCTGCTCCATGCGCGCCGCGATGTTCACGGACATGCCGCGGATCGAGCCGTCCTCGTCCACGCCGCCACCGAGCAGCACGCCGCCGGTGTGGATGCCGACGCGGACGTCGAATCCGGCGTGGCCGTGGGCCGCCTGCACCTCGCGTCCGAGCTCCTTGCCGAGCGCCAGCAACGCGAGGCCGCAGCGAACGGCGCGCTCGGCATCGTCCTCGCGCGACTGCTCGGCGCCGAAGACGGCGAGCAGGTTGTCGCCGGCGTACTGCAGGACCTGGCCGTGATGCCCGGCGACGATCGCGGTGCCGCGCGACAGCGCGCCGTCCATGACGTCGCCGATCGCCTCGGGGTCGAGCCGCTGGCTCAGCGTCGTCGAGCCGACGACGTCCAGGAACAGGATGCTGACCTGCCTGAGCGCCTGGGAGGCTTCGGGCGGCTTTGCCGAATCGGCCGACCGAAGCGTCGCGAGCTGGGCCCGCAGCGCCTTGATCGAAGCGTCGACGACGGCGGGGCCGAGCAGGGCGCGCTGCGCTTCGAGGGCGGCGATGCCGGCCTCGAGTTGATGCTGATCCGAAGACATGGGAGGCGAGAATAGCAGCGAGGCGTGGGTCCGTCCCGCGCGTCGGGCGCCGGCGGCTGGCACACCGACCAGACCCACAGCGCGATCCTCATCACGCACAAACCGACGGGCATCGTAGTCCCCTACTCCTTTGTCACATCAGATGGCTCCTGGGCGCCGATGGTGAAGCAGTGGTTCTTAGACCGCTGCCGGGAGATCTGGATCCCTCTCAACCTGGACTTTGTCCATGGACACAGCTTCAGACCAGGTGGTGCCACAGAGCTGCTACTAGC
>DASWPR010000156.1:0-23809 GCA_036398455.1 Dokdonella sp. | reverse complement strand
GGGGACTTTGCAAATGACGGATTCATCGCGATAGAATACACGGCTCACACGCCCGGCAGCCCTGGGCGATCGTCAATGGAGCCCCCATGCCCAGCGTCAAAGTTCGCGAAAACGAACCGTTCGAGTTTGCCCTGCGTCGCTTCAAGCGCACCTGCGAAAAGGCCGGCGTCCTGGCCGAAGTGCGCAAGCGCGAGTTCTACGAAAAGCCGACCCAGGAGCGCAAGCGCAAGCGCGCTGCCGCGGTCAAGCGTCACCTTCGCCGCGTTTCGCGCGATGTGACCAAGCGCCAGCGCTTGTATTGATCGCCGTGCAGGCCCCTCAAGGGTCTGCGTCAGACCAGGGCTGTCATCGGCCGGCAGGGCGCAAGCGCTGCCGGCTTTTCGTTTGTCTGTGCATTCGTCCATGAATGCGAGAGTCGAGTGGCGGCCATCCATGGCCGCACTTCTGAATTTGTTCTGCATTCGTCTGTGAATGCCGGGATCAAGAGCGGCCTTCCTGGGCACCTCATTCCCATGGCTTTGCATTCGCCGAAGAATGCGAGAATCACAGCTCGGCCTTCGCCGGCCGCGCTTTTCGAGGGGCTGTCATGACGCTCAAAGAACGACTCACCGAAGACATGAAGGCCGCCATGAAAGGCGGCGACAAGGAACGCCTCGGCGTGATCCGCCTGATCAACGCGGCGATCAAGCAGCGCGAGGTCGACGAGCGCATCCTGCTCGACGACACCCAGGTGCTCGGCGCGATCGAGAAGATGCTGAAGCAGCGCCGCGACTCGATCACGCAGTTCCGCGCCGCGGGCCGCGAGGATCTGGCGATCAAGGAGGAGTTCGAGGTCGGCGTCATTCAGACCTACCTGCCGGCACAGCTGTCCGATGCGGAAGTCGATGCGATCGTCGCCGCGGCAATCGCCGAATCCGGCGCCGCCGGTCCGAAGGACATGGGCAAGGTGGTCGGCCTGGTCAAGGCGAAGGTCGCGGGGCAGGCCGATATGGGCAGCGTCTCGCAGATGATAAAGGCCAAGCTGGCCGCCCTGGGATAAGCTCGGCAAACCTCTCGAGGCCGATGCGCATGGAACATATCGTCAACGTTCATATCGAGAAACTGCCCGAAGGCGTGTACCTCGCGACCAGCGACGACGCGCCGGGCCTGGTTGCGCAAGGCCGCACCATCACCGAAACGCTGGAAATCGCCCGCGACGTCGCCCGCAAACTGCTGGATGCCCAAGGCGAGCGGTCCACGGGCGACGGCCATCTCGCACCGGTGCGCGAATCGTTCGACTATCCACTGATCGTCGGTTGAGAGCGTGGGGCGGCTGGGCGGATTTCGCTACCGCGACATCGTGCGCCGGTTGAAGGCACTGGGCTTCGTCTTCGATCGGCAGGCGGCCGGTTCGCACGAGATCTGGTTCAATCCGGTCACCCATCGCTACACCACGATTCCGAATCACCCAGGCGACATGCCGGAAGGAACGCTCCGCGCGATCCCGAAGCAAGCCCACATTGACGCCGAAGAGTTTCTGAAGCGCTGAGCCCATGCCCGGCCGCATCCCCGAAAAATTCATCGACGACCTCCTGGCGCGCATCGACATCGTCGATGTGATCCAGGAGCGCGTGCCGTTGAAGAAATCCGGGCGCGACTGGTCGGCGCGCTGCCCGTTCCACGACGAGCGCTCGCCCTCGTTCACGGTCAGCCAGGCCAAGCAGTTCTACCACTGCTTCGGCTGCGGCGTGCACGGCAGCGCGATCGGCTTCCTGATGAACTACGACCGTCTCGAGTTTCCCGACGCGGTCGAGGAACTGGCGAGCCGCGCCGGCCTCAAGGTGCCCTACGAAGGCGGCCGCGAGGCACCACGCGAAGATGCGAGCGACCTGTACGACCTGCTCGACGCGGCGGCGAAGTTCTTTCGGCGCCAGCTCGACGCGAATGCGGCGGCGCGCGCCTATTTCGCCAACCGCGGCCTCGACGACACGATCCTCGCGCGCTTCAACCTGGGCTACGCGCCGGACCAGTGGGACGCGCTGAAGAACGCGCTCGGCACGAATGCGCAGCGCATCGCCCTGCTCGAAAAAAGCGGCATGCTGACCAGCGGAGATCGCGGCAGCAAATACGACCGCTTCCGCGACCGCGTGATGTTCCCGATCCTCGACCGGCGCGGCCGCACGATCGCGTTCGGCGGACGGATCTTCGCGCGGCCCGGCGCGGGCAGCGTCGGCAAATCCGGTGAGGGGCCATCGGTTCCCGAGCCTGCGGCGCAGGACGCGCGCAAGGGTGAATCCGGCCCGAAGTACCTGAACTCCCCCGAGACGCCGCTCTTCCACAAGGGCCGCGAGCTGTTCGGCCTGTGGCAGGTGCGCGAGACGCACGCGAAGATTCCGCGCCTGATCGTCGTGGAGGGCTACATGGACGTGATCAGCCTGCATCAGTACGGCGTGACGCAGGCCGTCGCCACGCTCGGCACCGCGACGACGCGCGATCACGCGGAGATACTTTTCCGCCAATGCGCCGATGTGTACTTCTGCTTCGACGGCGACCGCGCCGGCCGCCAGGCCGCGTGGCGCGCGGTCGAATCGGTGCTGCCGCGCATGCGCGACGGTCGCCAGGCGCTGTTCCTGTTCCTGCCCGACGGCGAGGATCCCGATTCACTGGTGCGCAAGGAAGGCCTGGAAGGTTTCGAGCAGCGCCTGAAGCAGGCGATGCCGCTCAGTGAATTCTTCTTCGGTGAAATGGGCAAGGACGTCAATCTCGGCAGCCTCGACGGCAAGGCGCGCCTCGCCGAACGCTCGCGCGCGCTGCTCACGCAGATTCCCGACGGCGCTTTCCGCGATCTGATGCTCGGCGAACTCGATCGCCAGAGCGGCGTGCGCCTGAAGATCGACGCACCGGCCGTCGAGACGCCGGCGGCACGCGACCAGCGCCCCCAGCAGCGTTCGCTGGTGCGTGCCGCGATCACGCTGCTGGTACAGCGGCCGTCGCTGGCCGCTGCGCTGGAACCGCCGTGGACGTTCGCCGCATTGCGCCAGCCGGGCATCCCGTTATTGGTCGAGCTGATCGCGCTGTGCCGCACGCGACCGGATATCACGACCGGCGCCCTGCTCGAACACTACACCGAGCGCGAGGAGGCGAAGTCGCTGCAGAAGCTCGCGATGATCGACTTCCCCGGCGGCGAGGACGAGGCGCGCGCGGAGTTCCTCGACGCGCTGCGTCAGCTGGAACGCCAGATGCAGCTGCAGCGGCGCGACGAACTCGACGCCATGGTCAGGGAACGCGGCATCGAGAACCTGTCCATCGAGGAAAAGCACGAATTGCGCGACGTGAAGACGAAGCTGGCGCGCGGCCCGGCCAGATAGCGCTGCGGCAAACGGGCCCGGCTAGTTTCCCGTGCACTTGGGTGCACACGGCGTCGCGCTGCGCTCCAGCATGAACTTGCCGCTCGCCTGCCGCGCCGCCTCGATGTCTCCATAGGAACGACACGAAGTGCCGACGATGCGCGAACCGGTCGACGCGCCGCGTTCGCAGACCAGGCGGTCGCGATCGCGCAGCGTGAGGATCGCATTGACGCTCTCCTGCGCATTGAACAGCTTCACCCGGGTCGGCTTGTCCATTTCCGCCACCGAGGCGTGTTCGTCGAACAGATGGCCCATTTCGGCGAGGTCCGCTTCGACCTTCTCGCGTTCGTCCGGCTTGACGTAGGCATAGCGTCCATCGGTCTCCATCTGCTTGCGCACATCGGCGGCTGCACTGGCGAACGGTTCGCGCGTATCGGCCTTGACCGCCTCGCGGGTCTTCTCGGAAGCGGCCACGTGAGCGGCGAAGAGCGTGGCGGCCATTGCGATCACGTACACGATTCTCATGCCAACCTCCACCCGCGCGATTGCGTACGATGCTAGAGCGCTGGCGCCGCCGTGGTCAACGAGAGGCTTCGTCCTGGCCCGCACGGCATTGGACCCTGCGCCCGCTCGCGCGAAGACATGCAGGACCGGTGACGTCATGCCGCATTGCATGCGCCGCCGCCGGAACGATCATTGCGCTTCCCGCCACGACTCCCGGAGGACAGGCTCATGAAAATCGGCTTCATCGGACTCGGCGCGATGGGCAAGGGCATTGCCGCTCGCCTGCTCGACGCGGGACATGATCTGACCGTGTGGAACCGCACGCCGGCAGCGACCTCGGCACTGGTCGAACGCGGTGCACGCGCGGCAGCGACGGCGGCCGCCGCCGTAGCCGGGGTGGAAGTGCTGCACAGCATGCTCGCCGACGACAAGGCGCTGCGCGCCGTGCTGTTCGACGGTGGCGTGCTCGACGCCTTGCCGAAAGGCAGCGTGCATGTGAATCACGCGACGATCTCGGTCGCGCTGGCGCAGGAACTCGGCGCCGCGCATCGCGAGCGCGGCATCGGCTATGTCGCCGCCCCGGTGTTCGGCCGCCCCGACGCGGCCGCGACCGGCAAGCTGCATGTGCTCGCCGCCGGCGACGCCGCGGCGGTCGCCCGCGTGAAACCACAGCTCGAAGCGATCGGCCAGAGCCTGTGGCCGCTCGGCGAGTCGCCCGAGCGTGCGAACGTGGTCAAGATCGCCGGCAACTTCATGATCGCCTCGGCGATCGAGACGATGGCCGAGGCGACCGCGCTGACGCGTGCGCACGGCGTCTGTGCGAAGGACTTCCTCGACGTACTGACCGGCACGCTGTTCGCCGCGCCGGTGTTCAAGACCTATGGCGCCTTGATCGGCGAACGCCGCTACGAGCCGCCGGGCTTCGCGCTCCGCCTCGGCTACAAGGACGCCGGCCTGACGCTGGCCGCCGCCGACGCGCAGCACGTGCCGATGCCGCTGGCCGGCATCCTGCGCGACGGATTCCTCGACGCCCTCGCCCACGGCGACGGCGACCGCGACTGGTCGGCCCTGGCCGAGGTCGCGGCGCGACGCGCGCAACTGGACGGCCGCTAGGAAGAAATGTGCGGAGGGGTAGTCCTGGCGAACGCGGGAATCCATGCCGCTTCAGCGGATGCCCGCACATGCGGGCTTGATCCGGGGCACGCCCTCAAGCCGTGCGCCGGATTGCCAGCAGCGCCACCAGCGTCAAAGCCGCCGCGACAGCGAGGTAGTACCCCACGTACTGCAAGCCATAGTTCGTCGCCAGCCAGGTCGCGACATACGGCGCCAGCGACGCGCCAAGGATGCCAGCAAGATTGAACGCGAGCGAGGCGCCGGTATAGCGCACCGGCGTCGGGAACAGCTCCGCCAGCGCGGTGCCGAGCGGTCCGTAGGTGAAGCCCATCAGCAGCAGTCCGATGCCGAGGAACGCGAGCACGCCGAGCGCGCTGCCGGCAACGAACAGCGGTGCGAATGCGAGGCCGAAACCGAAGATCAGCAGCGTCGCGACGAGCAGCATGGCGCGGCGCCCGTAGCGATCGGCCGCAACCGCCGACAACGGGATGCCGAGCGCGAAGAACAGCACGCCGATCATCTGCAGCAGCAGGAAATCCTTGCGTGCGTAGTGCAGCGCCGACGTGCCCCAGGACAGCGCGAACACGGTCATCAGGTAGAACAATACGAACGTCGCCAGCGCGGCGAACGTGCCGATCAGCAGCGGCCGCCAGTGCCGCGTACAGACCGTCGCCATCGGCAGCCGCACGCGCTCGTTGTTCTTGACCGCCTCGAGGAAGGCCGGAGTCTCGGTCAGGCGCAGGCGCACATACAGGCCGACAGCGACCAGCAGCGCGCTGGCGAGGAACGGAATGCGCCAGCCGAAGGCGAAGAACTGCGCATCGCTGAGCCAGTCGCTGAGCAGCAGGAACACGCCGCTGGAGCAGAGGAATCCGATCGGTGCGCCCAACTGCGGGAACATGCCGTACCAGGCCTGTTTGCCCGGCGGCGCGTTCTCGGTCGCCAGCAGCACCGCGCCGCCCCATTCGCCGCCGAGCCCGAGGCCCTGGCCGAAACGGCACAGCATCAGCAGCAGCGGCGCCACCACGCCGATGGAGGCATAGGTCGGCAGCAGACCGATCGCCACCGTGGACAGGCCCATCGTCAACAACGCGGCCACCAGCGTCGCCTTGCGCCCGATGCGGTCGCCGAAATGGCCGAACACGGCCGAACCGATCGGCCGCGCGAAAAACGCCAGCGCGAAGGTCGCCAGCGACTGCAGCAGCGCCGACGCCGGGTCGCTGGCTGGAAAGAACAGCTTTGGAAACACCAGCACCGCGGCGGTCGCGTAGATGTAGAAATCGAAGAATTCGATCGTCGTGCCGATCAGGCTGGCAAACAGTACGCGGCCCGGCGAATTGCCCGCGGCCATGCGGTTTTCGAGAGCGCTCATCGTGCGTGCGGTTCCAGCGGGATGACATTCCATTCTGGCATTGGTGAAAATGGCCGCGCAATAACACCGCGCGGCGCCATTCGCTTTGCCGGCGCGGCTGTTGTACGATGACGGCACTGCGTTTGCCTGGGGTCACGTTGCATCGTGGCCCGATGTCGTCTATCTCAAGATTCACTTCGTCGTCACCTCGCTTTCTCCTTCGCATGCTCAGTCTCGGCCCGGATGTCCCGCGGCCGCGAATTTTCTTGTTCTTTTTCAGGAGTCAGTCATGGCAGATCGCCAGATGGGTACGGTCAAGTGGTTCAACGATGCGAAGGGTTTCGGCTTCATCACGCCGGAGAGCGGTGCCGATCTGTTCGTGCATTTCCGCGCGATCCAGGGCACCGGTTTCAAGAGCCTCGCCGAAGGCCAGCGCGTCAGCTTCATCGCCACGCAGGGCCAGAAAGGCATGCAGGCCGATCAGGTGCAGCTGGCCTAAGCCGCAGCGTCTGACGCAAGCAGAAAACCCCGGGCCGCAACGCCCGGGGTTTTTTATGTTCGATCGTTGTGGCAGCCTCGCGCCTGCAACCCCTGACGGAGACTTCGATGGCAGCAAAGCCGAACTACAATTTCGAAAAGCGCCAACGCGACATCGCGAAAAAGAAGAAGCAGGATGAAAAGCTGCTGAAGAAGCGTGCGAAGAGCGGCGCAAACTCGTCCGACCCCGCCGACGCGGCGACGCCGTCGACACCTGCCGGCAGCGGCGGCAAGCCTTAGCGCCGGCGCAGCGCGCGCCTCAGCGCAGGTCCGACAGAATCACGCGCGCGGCGTTGTGTCCCGGTGCGCCGGTGACGCCGCCGCCCGGATGCGTGCCGGCGCCGCACAGGTAGAGGCCGGGCAGCGCGCCGCGGTAGTTGGCCTGGCCGAGCATCGGGCGTGCGCTGAAAAGCTGGTTCAAGCTCAGCGCGCCATGGAAGATGTCGCCGCCGAGCAGGCCGAAGTCGCGTTCGAGGTCGAGCGGGCTCTTGATCTGGCGGCCGAGCACCGAGGCGGCGAAGCCGGGCGCGTAGCGATCCACCGTCGCGATCATCAGGTCGGCGACTTCTTCGCGATGCTCGTCCCATGAGCGCCCTTCCGGCAGCACGGGCGCGACGTGCTGGCAGAACAGGCTGGCGACATGTTGGCCCGGCGGCGCGAGCGTGTCGTCCAGGGTCGAGGAAATCAGCAGCTCGACGATCGGCTCGCGCGACCAGCCGAATTCGCGCGCGTCCAGGTAGGCGCGATCCATATACGCAAGACTCGGCGCGATGATGATGCCGGCGGTCAGATGATCGCCCTGCCCCGGCAGCGCGGTGAAATCCGGCAGTTTGTCGAGGGCGACGTTCATGCGGAACGTACCCGAACCGCAGCGCCAGTTGGCCATGCGCTCGCGCGTCGGCGCCGGCACCACGGCGGGCGCGAGCAGGCGCTCGTACAGCAGCTTCGGATTCACATTGGCGACGATCGCGCGCGCATGCAGCACATCGCTCGCGTCGGTGACCACGCCGGTCACGCGGCCCGGCTTTCCATCGGCGCTTTCGACCACCACTTCGCGCACGCCGCACCCGGTGCGGATGTCGACGCCCGCCGCGATCGCCGCTTTCGCCATCGCCTGCGTGATCGCGCCCATGCCGCCGATCGCGTGGCCCCAGGCGCCCTTGACGCCGTTGACCTCGCCGAAGACATGGTGCAGCAGCACATAGGCGCTGCCCGGCGTATAGGGGCTCGCATAGTTGCCGACGACGCCGTCGAAACCGAACACGGCCTTGATCGGCTCGCTTTCGAAGAAGCGGTCGAGATACTCCGCGGCCGAGATCGTGAACAGGTCGAGCAGGTCGTTGCGCAAGGTCGCGTCGAGCGCGCCGAGGCGCAGGCCGAGCTTGCCGGCGCGGATCAGTTCCGGCAGCGCCTTGATCCAGCCGCCATCGCTGACGTTCGGCGGCGGCTCCAGCGCGAGCGCGCGCAGCACGTCGGCGATCGCATTCAATCGGCGTTCGTACTCCGGCAGGCGCTCGGCATCGCGGCGCGAGAATTTCGCGATTTCCTCCTGCGTGCGGCCCGCGCCCATCGCCAGGTAGCGCCCGTCGGGCAGCGGCAGGAAATTGTTGAGCCGGCGCTCCACGATGCGCAGGCCGTGCGCGGCGAGGTCGAGGTCGGCGATGACCTTCGGCTGCAGCAGCGACACCGTGTAGGCGGCGACGGAATTGCGAAAGCCCGGATGGAATTCCTCGGTGACCGCGGCACCGCCGACCACGCTGCGGCGTTCGAGCACGCAGACCTTGAGTCCCGCCTTCGCCAGATAAGTGGCACAGACGAGGCCGTTGTGGCCGCCGCCGATCAGAATCGCGTCGTAGCTGTGAGCTGTCATCCGGCGATTATCGCGGGATGGCGCGCGCAGCGCCACGGCACCTCACGGATCGAGGTAGCCCTCGCGCACGTAGAAGCGCAGGCCGTTCTGCGCCGGCGCCATCACCTTGGCGCCGTAGCCGGACAGCACTTCGTGACCTTCGCCGTCTTCGAATTTCCAGGCCCAGTCGGTGTCGTGGAAATAACCGGGTTCGAACGGAATGCGCTGGATCTGCGTCGTCATCGGGCCGTCGCAGCGGAACACCACCGTGCCGTTCTTGGTCGAGGGCGCGCCGTCCTTGCCCGTACGGAACCGCGTACGCTGGCGTACCGCGCCGCGGCAGGTCATCACGTTGTAGTAGTTCGGATTCGCCTGATCGGGAAACATCACGCTCAGGGCGGCGGGCGGCGGGCGCGTGGTCACGGCCAGCGCCAATGCAACGAAGACCGAAGAGATCATGGGTGTCGCCTCCAGCACGGTCGGGGCCCCTCCCCCTCGGGACCGCGCACGCGGCGATGTTCTGTGTCGCTCGCGCGCGAGTTGCGCAGCCAGTATGGACCGGTTTCGGGCCCGACTCCAACCGCGTGCCCGCGAACGGCGCGGAGCTCCTGTTCAGAGGACCGCTGCGAGCTCCTTGCCGATGCCCTCGGGCGTGTCGGTCGGCGCGTACCGCCGTACGACCTTGCCGTTCCTGTCGACCAGGAACTTGGTGAAGTTCCACTTGATCGCCTCGCTGCCGAGCAGGCCCTTCGCTTCATGCTTGAGGTACTTGTACAGCGGATGCGTATTCGCGCCGTTGACGTCGATCTTCGCCTACAGGGGGAATTTCACGTCGTAGTTGAGCGAGCAGAAATTCTTGATCTCGGCCTCGTTGCCCGGCTCCTGGTGGCCGAACTGGTCGCACGGAAAGCCGAGCACGACCAGGCCCTGCCCTTCGAATTTCTCGTACAGCGCTTCGAGGCCGGTGTATTGCGGCGTGAAGCCGCATTTCGAGGCGACATTGACGATCAGCATCGTCTTGCCGCGATAGGCGGCCAGCGCCTGCTCGTCGCCATCGATCGTCTTCGCACTGAAATCGTAGATCGTCGTCATGCCCGGCTCCGGAAGTCGAACGGCGCGGCTGCGCATGCAGCTGCCCACCGCGGGAGCGCAGTGTAGCGCGAGCGTGCGCCGGGTCCGGCGGAGCGGCCGCCCGCGCCGCCGGCCTCAGCCCCATACTTCGCCGAGCACGCGCGCGAAATTGCCGCCGAGGATCTTCGCGATGCGCGCGTCGCCGTGCCCGCGCGCGGACAGCTTGGCCGCGAGCACACCGAAACGGTCGGCCATGTTGAGATCCGGAATGAACGTGTACAGGTCGGGCGGGCGCCCCGGCGCGAAGATGCCCTCCTCGACCATCGTCTTCATGTACTCGCGATTGTCCTTCTCGAACGCCGGCGTGCGCTCGGTCGGCGCCACCGTGCCGTCGGTGCCGATGCCGACGTGGTCCTCGCCGCAGATGTCGATCGCATGCTCGATATGGCGGATCACGTCGATCGCCATCGGCTGCGTGTCGGTGCGCAGGTACGGCCAGAAGATGATGCCGGCGACGCCGCCGCGCTCGGCCATCGCACGCAGCTGCGCATCGCCGGTATTGCGCGGCAGGTCGGCCAGCGCGCGGCAGCCGGTGTGGCTGATCAGCACCGGCGCCTTCGACGCGGCGATGCCTTCGGCGATGGTGCGCTGCGAGCCGTGCGCCAGATCGACCACGACTTTCTCCGAGTTGAGCCGCTCGACGACCTCGTGGCCGTAGCGGCTGAGTCCGGCGTTGCCGGGTTCGGTGCAGCCGTCGCCGACGAGGTTGCGCCGGTTGTGCGTCAGCTGGATCACGCGCACGCCGAGTTCGCGGAACAGCGCGATGCGGTAGGCATCCTCGCCGAGCGGTTCGCTGCCCTGGAAGCGGGGAATGATGCCGACGCGGCGCTCATGCTGCGCGCTAGCGAGATCGCGCGCGTTGCCGACCAGCAGGAACGTATCCGCGTGTGCCGCGACCTTGGCCTTGCAGCGCTCGAGAGAAATCCGGGTTCGCGCAAACGCCGCATCGTCCAGCCAGAAGCGTCCGTTCGGCCCGACGCTGAGCAGGACTGCGCTCAGTCCCGATGCGCGGGCAGCGGCAAGATCCTTGCCCAGCGCCGGGCCGTCGGCGTCTTCGTAGAAAAGGTCGAAGCCGGCCTCGCCATCGATCGCGAGGCTGTTGCGGAACGGCGGCCAGGTCGCACCTGCCGGCGCTGCCGCACGCGCGGCCGGGAGGGCGAAGGCGGCGGCGAAGCCCGCCAGGGACAGGAACTCGCGTCGATTCGGCATGCAGGGTTTCCTTCAGCGGAAGATCAATCGGCGCCGGACCGGCGCACCTCGGACCGGCTCAGCCCCACACGTCGCCCATCACGCGTGCGAAATTTCCGCCGAGGATTTTCGCGATGCGCGCATCCGCATGTCCGCGCTCGGAAAGCATCGCGGCGAGTCGGTCGAAGCGATCGGCGACATTGAGTTCGGCAATGAACATGTAGAGTCCCTCTGCACTGCGGCCGTTGCCGAAGAAGCCCCCGGCGACGGTTTCGCGGATGATTTCGCGGTTCTCTTTTTCGAATTCCGGCGTGCGTTCGACCGGCGCGAGAGAGCCGTCGGTGCCGAGGCCGACGTGGTCTTCGCCACAGACCTTGATCGCATGTTCGAGGTGCGCGATCAGGTCGATCGCCGTCGGCTGCCCTTCGGTGCGCAGGTAGGGCCAGAAGATGATGCCGATCGCGCCGCCGCGCCGCGCCATCGCGCGCAGTTCGGCATCGCCCACGTTGCGCGGCAGGTCCGCCAGCGCACGGCAGCCGGCGTGGCTGATCAGCACCGGCGCCTTCGACGCGGCGATGCCTTCGGCGATCGTACGCTGCGATCCATGCGCCAGATCGACCACGACCTTCTGCGCATTGAGCTGTTCGACGACGGCGTGGCCGAAATTGCTCAGGCCCGCATTGCCCGGCTCCATCAGGCCGTCGCCGACGAGGTTGCGCCCGTTGTGGGTCAGCTGGATCACGCGTACGCCAAGATCGCGGAACAGCGCGACGCGGTCCAGGTCGAAGCCGAGCGGCGTGCTGTCCTGGAAGCGCAGGATCACGCCGAGACGCTGCTCGCGCTGCGCGCGCGCCAGGTCCGCCGTCGTGCCGACCAGCAGGAACGCCTCTTCGTGGGCGGCAATGGCGCTCCTGCAGTGGGCGATCCTCCGCTGGGTCTCTTCGAAGCCGGCATCGCTCAGCCCGGAAGGTCCCGCCGGCGCCACCTGCAGCAGCGTCGCGCCGAGACCGGACGCACGCACGGCGGCGAGTTCCTTCGCGGCCGTCGCGCTGTCGACGTCCTCGAGCAGCAGCTTGATGCCCGACTCGCCATCGATCGACAGCGTATTGCGATACGGCGGCCAGCCGCTGGATGCGCTGGCCGCCGGCGGCTGTGCCGGCAACGCACGGGCGAGCGCGGTGGCGCCTGCGACCAGCAGAAAATCGCGTCGGTTCGGCATCGCGTCTTCCTACGCCTTGTTTCGTACTATTAGCTTCGCACATTCCGGCAGGAGCGCAAAGCCTGACGCGGCTGCCGCGCGGCGCGACATGGCGCTAAGCTCGGCACAGTCGCCCACCAGGAAACACGCCGATGCCGCTTCGCCACGCGATCGTAGGATTCGCAGCCTTCCTGCTTCACGCCGCGCCTGTCGTGCAGGCTGCAGCCGTGCAGCGCCAGGAGGCCGGCAACCGCATCAGCGAGAACCTGCCGGCGATTCCGCCGGCGCTGGTCGAGCAGCTGCAGCGCTATTCGAATACGCGCGGCGCGGCCTTCGGCGGCTGGCTGGCCGGTGGCGAAGGCCTGCTCATCACGACGCGCTTCGGCAACACCGCGCAAGTGCATTGGGTCAGGATGCCGGGCGGCGCGCGCCAGCAGCTGACGTTCTACGACGAACCTGTCGCCGCGGTCGTCCCCAATCCGCGACGCGACGGTTTCGTCTTCGCCAAGGACGTCGGCGGCTCCGAATTCTGGCAGTTGTACGGGTTCGACTTCGCCAGCCGCACGACGACCCTGCTCACCGACGGCAAGTCGCGCAACGAAAATCCGCTGTGGTCGCACGACGGTACGAAACTCGCGTACAGCAGCACGCTGCGCAACGGCAAGGACACCGACGTGTGGGTGCTCGACCCGCTCGGCGGCGACAGGAAAGCCGTCGTCACCGAAGGCGGCAGCTGGAGCGCGACCGACTTCTCGCCGGATGGGCGGCAGCTGCTGGTGCAGCAGGTCGTCTCGATCAACGAGGTGTATCCGGGCGTCGTCGACCTCGCCAGCGGCAAGCTCACGCGGTTCGCGGTCGAGGGCGGCAAGGCCGCATTCGGCGCGTTCCGCTTCGCACCGGATGGCAGCGGCGTCTACTTCACCTCCGACGAGGGCAGCGAGTTCGTCACGCTGCGCTTCCACGACTTCGCCTCGAACAAGATCGTGCCGCTGAGCGCAGGAATACCCTGGGACGTCGAGAATTTCGCGGTGTCCGCCGATGGCCGCCGCATCGCCTTCGTCAGCAACGAGGACGGCTTCGACGCACTGCACCTGCTCGATGGCACGACGCGCAGGGAGCTGACGCTGCCGGCCCTGCCGCGCGGCGTGATCGCCGACGTCGCGTTCAGCCCGGACGGACGGCGCATCGCCTTCGCGCTGAATTCCGCCACTTCGCCGAACGACGTGTATACGCTCGACCTGGCCGACAACGCGCTCACACGCTGGACCGAAAGCGAAGTCGGCGGACTCGATACGAAGACGTTCGCCGCGCCATCGCTGGTGCGTTTTCCGACGTTCGACAAGAACCGCGGCAAGCCGCGCACGATCCCGGCGCTGTACTACAAGCCGGCCGCGGAAAGATCCAGGAATGGAAAGTTTCCCGTCATCATCCAGATCCACGGGGGACCGGAGTCGCAGGCGCGGCCGGTGTTCAGCGCCGACACGCAGTTCCTCGCCGACCAGCTCGGCATCGCCGTGCTGGTGCCGAACGTGCGCGGCTCCTCCGGCTACGGCAAAACCTACCTGAAGCTCGACAACGGCTACCGGCGCGAGGACTCGGTGAAGGACATCGGCGCCCTGCTCGACTGGATCGGCCGGCAGCCCGAACTCGACGCCGCGCGCGTCGCGGTCTACGGCGGCTCCTACGGCGGCTACATGGTGCTGGCCTCGATGACGCACTACAACGCCCGCCTGCGTGCCGGCATCGATGTCGTCGGCATCTCGAACTTCGTGACCTTCCTCGGCAACACCGAAAGCTACCGGCGCGATCTGCGCCGCGCCGAATACGGCGACGAGCGCGACGAAAAGATGAACGCCTTCCTGCAGAAAATCTCGCCGACGACGAACGCGCGCAACATCACGATCCCGCTGTTCGTCGCCGCCGGCGCGAACGATCCGCGCGTGCCGGCGAGCGAAGGCCAGCAGATTGCCGACACCGTGCGCGGCAACGGCGGCGAGGTCTGGTTCCTCGAATACAAGGACGAGGGCCACGGCTTTCGCAAGAAGTCCAACATCGACGACTTCCGCGCGGCGATGATGCGTTTCTGGCAACGGTTCCTGCTCGACGAGTGATCCGACGATGCGATGGCTGCGCACGCTGTTCGATGGATTCACGCTGGCACTGATCGCAACGGTGGTGCTCGCCAGCGTGCTGCCCTGCGAGGGCCGCAGCGCCGTCGCATTCGACTGGATCGCGACGTTCGGCATCGCCCTGCTGTTCTTCCTGCATGGCGCGCGCCTGTCGCGCGAGGCGATCGTGGCCGGCATGACGAACTGGCGGCTGCACGTGCTGGTGCTGCTCAGTACGTTCGTGCTGTTTCCGCTGCTCGGCCTTGCCTTGAAGCCGCTCGCCGCTTTCGTGCTCACGCCGACGCTGTATCTCGGCGTGCTGTTCCTGTGCTGCCTGCCGTCGACGGTGCAGTCGTCGATCGCGTTCACCTCGATCGCGCACGGCAACGTGCCGGCAGCGGTGTGCAGCGCGTCGGCCTCGAACCTGCTCGGCGTGTTCCTGACACCGCTGCTGGTCGCCCTGCTGCTGGCGACGCACGGCGAGGGCGGCTCGTCGCTGCACGCGATCGGCGACATCATGCTGCAGCTGCTCGCGCCGTTCGTCCTAGGCCATCTGCTGCGGCCGTGGATCGGCGCGACCGTGGCGCGCTGGCGCGGCGTGCTCGCCTACACCGATCGCGGCACCGTGCTGCTGATCGTGTACGTCGCCTTCAGCGCCTCGGTGGTGGAAGGCTTGTGGCAGCACGTTGCGGTCGAAGCGCTGTTCTCGACATTCATCGTCGTCGCCCTGCTGCTCGCCGTCGTGCTGGTGCTGACGACGTGGGCGAGCCGCCGCCTCGGCTTCGCGCGCGAGGACGAAATCGCGATCGTGTTCTGCGGTTCCAAGAAGAGTCTCGCCAGCGGCGTGCCGATGGCGAAGATCCTGTTCGCCGGCAATCCCGCGCTCGGCATGATCGTGCTGCCGGTCATGCTGTTCCATCAGATCCAGCTGATGACCTGCGCGGTGCTCGCGCAGCGCTACGCGAGACGCGCCGCCGCCGGTGCGCCTGCGCGCGCCGGCCTCACCTGAATGCCGCGACGACAGGCGCCGAAATGAAAACGGCCGCGCTGCCTGGCAGCGCGGCCGCGTGCATCACGCGTCGACAGGCTCAGGGCGTGCCGTCGAAGCCGTCGGCGAAGATCGTGTCGTTCAGCGCAGGCTGGCAGGTGTCGCAGCTGAAGTCGTCGATGAACCAGCCGGAATACTGCTCATGGCTGCGCCCGCCGCCCTCGGTACCGAGGCGCCAGCGCAGCTGCACCGTGCCGCCGGAAGCCGCACCCGGCAGGGTCGCCGAGGTCAGCACGAACGTCGACGAGTCGCCGCCCCACACGCTGCGATTGAGCAGTGGCGGCTGCGCCAGCGGATTGTCGAAGTTCGGATCGAGTGCGACGTTGTAGCCGCCGGCGGTGAACGCGCCGCCGGCCGTGAGCAGATCCTGGAAGGCGCCGCCGTTGATCGAGAGTTCCAGTGCGCCGCCGCTGAATACGCCATTGGCGAGCGCGCTGTCGTCCGGAGCCCACAGCACGTAGCTCTGGCGGAAGCTGATCGTCGCAGCGCCGCCCGCCGGCACGGCGTACGTCGGCGACACCAGGCTGATGTCGGCGTAGTCGTCGACATCGTCGAGCCACACCGCGTTCGGCGTCGAGTTGGCGTAGCCGACCGCGACCGTCGCCCAGGGCAGATCGCTCGCCTTGCCGGTTGCGATGTGGGTCGACCAGCCGTCCGACAGCGCCGGCGGCGTGACCTCGTCGAAGTTCTCGCTGACGCCGCCCGCGAAGGCGGTCAGCGGCAGCGCGGCGAGCGCGAGGGTGAGCAGCGAATGTCGTATACGCACCGGATTAATCCTCAAGCCTTTGCGCGTCTCGGAGTGGAGCGCGGTCTCATTCGTACGTGGGTACATGTCTGCGCTCCTAGGGGACGGTCTGGCCGACGGCCTGTTCGGCGTTGATGAAGCCATAGCCGTCGACGGGCGAGTAGCCGGCGCCGATGCGGTTCTGGATCGTTCCGCTGAAGGTCTGGCCATCGGTCGTCGTACCGCTGAACGTCATGCCTGCCTGCACCACCTGCCCGCTGGGGATCGACACGCCGCCACCGAAGAGGTCGGCGACGTAGTCCGCACGCGTGCTGTTGCCGGAGGAATGCTGTTCGTCGCGGCCGACGGTGTAGTGCAGCACCTTGTCCTGCGTGAACGCAGCGCCGGTGAAGGTGAGCGTCATCGTCCACCACTGGTTGGTCGACGACGGCGCCGGCGCCTGGTTGCTGTAGGCGGCGGCGACATCGGCGGCGGCGATCGTCGACAGGCTGCCGATCGTGAACGCGCGCGTGGCCGGCGCGAATATCAGGCCCGGTGCATCGACTTCGTTGTACTGCACCGTCGGCGGGCTCGATCCACCGACATTGGCGAGGCCGTTCGAACCGCCCGATGCGTTGCCGCCGGTGGCCGCCGTGCCCTGCGGGTTGAACACCAGCGTGGCGAGGCTGCTGGCGCCGGTGTAGGTGATGCTGAACGAGTTCGCGTCCTGGCCGCCGGTGCCGGCGTTGTTGCTGCCGTCGCTGGCGATGCGGATCGCGATGCGATCGCCGTTCGCGGTGCGCGCCACGCCCGCAGCCGCGGACGGATCGAGATCGTGCGGGAAGGTGCTGCGATGGAGCAGGTCCTTCATCTGCGCCGGCGTCACCGAATGATGGCCGCCGTGCGCTTCCAGCACCAGGGCGGCGATCGCGGCCGCGTGCGGGCCGGCGGCACTGGTACCGAAGAAGTTCGGCGAGAGCACCGTATTGGCGGCGCCATCGGCGGCGGCGATGCCCGGCTGCTGCCGGATTTCCGGCAAGGCGAGCTGATCACCGCTGCCGCTGCTGTCGAAGTAGATGCGCACGGGACCGGGCGACGAGAACGTCTCCGGCAGGCTCGGACGGGCCACGCTGTACGCAGCCGTGCCATTGCTGCCCTTCGCCATCGAATGGCCGCCGGTGGTGACCGTGTTGTACGAGAAGTACTCGGCCGGTCCGAGGCCGCTGACGCCGTTGCCCGGCATCAGGTAGCGCACATGCGTCGCCACGTTCGGGCCGTCCGGCACATTCGCGCGCGCGATCACGTACTGCAGCTGGTTGCCGCCCGACCGCGGCGTGACGCCGAGCTGGATCGGTTCGTTCGTCGCCAGGTTGTTGTCGGTCAGCGAACTGCCCGGGACGTAAGCACCCGCTGCGGTGAACGCGAGCAGGCTGATGCGCGTCTTCACCGCAGCGCCGGTGAAGCCATTGGTCGCATACAGATTCACGGTGAACGCGCCGGTCGTCGTCGAATAGCGATCGATGGTGATCTTGTAGTTGCCGCCGGTCACCGGTGCGAAGAAGCGCGCGGTCTCGTCGACCTCGGTGTCCTGATGGTCGATGACCAGATTGCCGCTCGGATCGGCGACCGTCACGATGCAGTCGAACGCGCTGCCGGGATTGGCATCGCAGGTGAGTTCGTACAGTCCGCCGGCCGTGAGGCTGGCCGGCACCGTGAAGCTCAGCTCCGGCTGTCCCGACGTGATCGTGCCGCCCTGGGTGAATATCGCAGGCTGGATCAGATCGGGTTCGCTGGTCTGGTCGTACGGCTCGTTCCACTGCATGACCGTGGCCGGCTCGTTGGCGTTCGAGGCGATGTTGACGGTCTGCGCGACGTCGAGCTCGCCGACGTTCGGATTGAAATTGTGGAAGCCGCCGGCGTACAGCTCGGGCGGAACATTGGTCAGGTCGATATTGGTGCCGCCGAGCGCGGTATTGCCGCCCGCCGCAGTCATGCCGCTGCCATTCGGCACCCAGCGCAGGTCCGACTCGTAGCCGTTGATGCCGATGTCGTTCGCAGCCGACGAGAAGTAGGCGACGCCGAACGCGGCGGCATCGTCGACGCCGGCGCCGATGATGCCGTCCTGGAAGAACGGCTCGTCGAAGTAGCCGACGTCGTCGCAGATCGTGTCGGCGGCGAAGGTCTGCCCCGGATACAGGTTCGCCGGAATGCCGGCGAGCGCGCGGATGTTGTTGGCGAAATCGACCTCGCCGAAATTGGCGGTGGCGAACGCCAGCTTCGCCTTCGGCGCCATCTTGTAGCCGATCTCGACCATCGCGCGACCTTCGTCGTCGCTGCCCGGCGTGGCGTCATCTTCCAGCACGGTGACGGCCTGCGTATTGACCGGGTTGCCCGAGGCGCCCGGCAGGTCGAAATTATTGACGTCCTGCTGCACGCCGGAGGCACTCGCGGCGTAGCTGTTCGAGAGGAAACCGATGCTCATGCCGGCGCCTTCGAAATCGGAGGTGGCCGACGGGTTGTAGAAGTGATTGATCTGGTCGACGCGATGCTGGGTCACGCCCTCGTCGAACACCGAACCGAGCCGGTTGAAGATATCGCCATTGCTGGCCGCCGGACCCGGCACGGCCGAACCGCCCGGCTGCGCCTTTGCACCGGAATGGTAGGGCTTCAATTCGAGCACGACCGAACGCACGCCATCGGCGGCGGCGAGCGCACTGACGTCGTCGAGCGACACGAAGGCATCCATCACGCCGACCTTGCGGTAGCGCGCATCGATCGCCTTGACCTGCAGCGAAGGAATCAGCGCGCCGAGATTGCTCGCGAGCCCGGCGATCGGCACGTGGCCGTTCGCGTTGACGCGCACGAGATAGCGCCCTTGCGCATCGGTGATCGCCAGCTGCGCCAGCGCCTGCACCTGTTCGCTGGTGTAGCCGCCGAACGGCGCGACGTTCTGCAGCGCGGTGCCGCTCAGGCCGGCGGTGGCCGTGTGGCTGTCGACGAGCTTGCCAAGTCCGTTGCCGAGATTGGCGGGTGCTGCGAAGACGGCGGGCGCGACGGCGGCGAACGCCAGCGCGATGCACACGCGCAGGCGCATGCGCCAACGCTCCCGCGCAGCTGGGGATGGATGCGGCAACGAGAGCATAGGAACCTCGCGGACAATGGTGGTGGGGGAAACAACGACCCCTTGCCCGGACGGCATGCCCCGCAAAAACCGGCGGGCGACATGCGCGCATCACGTACGGGATCGCGCAACGTCCGTCGCATCGATCCGAAGCAAAGAGCCAGTGAACACCCGATCGTACGCGGCCGTCGCGAACGCCCGCGAGCGGATTTACAAAGCTTTCCCGAAGCTGACGGCAAAGGGCTCCAGTTCGCCGAATCTCGATTCAGCGAATGACAACCACTCCGTCGCAAGACGGAAGAAACCGCGTACTCACACGAAAGGCGCGCCACCGGACGAGCTACCGAGCAGGCCGACCTTCTGCAGCAGCATCGACGATGGCTGCGGCACGATCGGCGGCAGGTAGTGATCGACGAGCAGGAAGGCGAACAGCGCCATCAGGTAGATGATCGAATAATTGAACACGCGCATCGCGAAGAATTCATCCGGCGGATTGAGCAGGCGGATCGCGTAGTAGAGGAAGCCTGCGCCGAGCACGAGGGCGCCGCCGAGGTAGAACAACCCGCTCATGCCGGTCAGAAACGGCAGCACGCTGATCACCAGCAGCAGCACCGTGTAGTAGAGCACGTGCCAGCGCGTGTAGATCACGCCGTGCGTGACCGGCAGCATCGGCACCTGCGCGCGCGAGTAGTCGTCGCGGCGAAAGATCGCCAGCGCCCAGAAATGCGGCGGCGTCCAGATGAAGATGATCAGGAACAGCAGCAGCGCATAGGCGTGCACTTCGCCGGTCACCGCAGCCCAGCCGAGCACCGGCGGCGCCGCACCGGCGGCGCCGCCGATCACGATGTTCTGCGGCGTCGCGCGCTTGAGATAGGCGGTGTAGACCACCGCATAGCCGATCAGCGAAGCGAACGTCAGCGCGGCGGTGAGCGGATTGACGAACGCGATCAGGATCGCCATCGACAGCGTGCCGAGGCCGAGCGCGAACGCGAGCACCTGGGTCGGCGTCAGCGTGCCGGTGGCGAGCGGGCGGCGCGAGGTGCGCGCCATCAGGCGATCGATGCGCTGGTCGATCAGATGATTCAGCGCAGCCGCCGACGCGGCCGCCAGCCAGATGCCGATGCTGCCGGCGATCGCCTGGCGCAGCGGCGGCCAGCCCGGCACGGCCAGGAACATGCCGATCACCGCGGTGAACACGATCAGCGCGACGACGCGCGGCTTGGTCAGTTCGTAGTATTGGCTGGCGGTGGAAGGCATGTCGGGACCAGGGTTCTCGATTGGGAAGATGGGAGAATTGAAGATTCAAAGGCTTGAAGGTTGGAACACGAAGAACACCGAGGACACGAAGAGAAAAGTACGCGATTGAACAGCCTTTTCCCTTTGTCGCTGCCGCCTCCTACGTGTTTCAGGCTCCGCGCCTTCAGCGCACGCGCGCCGCAGCACCGACCGGGGCAAGCGTACGCACCAGCAACGCGATCAGCGTCAGCAGCAGCAGTGCCGCGACGCCATTGTGCGCGGTCGCGACCGGCAGCGGCAGCAGCAGCTTGACGTTGCCGATGCCGAGCGCGATCTGCACGCACAGGAAGCCGCCAGCGAGCACGGCCAGCGTACGCAGGCCGCGGCGCCATGCGAGCAGCGCCGTTGCCAGCACGTGGCCGAACACGACCAGCGCGCCGATGCGGTGCGCGATCTGGATCGCCGCACGTGCGGCAGCGTCGAGTACGCCGCCTTCGTAGTTCGCGCCGATGCCGCGCCAGAGCACGAAGCCCTCGCGGAAATCGGTCTGCGGCCACCAGCTGCCGGCGCACTGCGGGAAATCGACGCCGCAGGCGAGCGCGGCATAGTTCGCGCTGGTCCAGCCGCCGAGCGCGATCTGCAGGGTCAGCAGCACCAGCGCAACGACGACCATCGGCTTCAGCCGCGCCTGCTGCGCGGTCGGCGTCTGCGTATTCGCCAGGCGCAGTGCGACATAGCCGAGCAGCGAGAACGTCAGCATGCCGCCGAGCAGATGCCCCATCACGACCACGGGCTTGAGCAGGAGGGTGACCGTCCACATGCCGAGCATCGCCTGGAAGATGACCACGGCGAACGCGACGACGGCGACGCGCCACGGCGGCGTCCGCTCCAGCCGTGTGGCGGCGAACAGCGGCAACGCGATCGCCAGCGCCGACAGCGCGGCCGATGGCGCGTACGCCTGCCGGATATAGAGGAAGACCCCGAACGCCGCGGCCAGCGCCGCGACGAGCAGCAGCCCGAGCAGGGCCCGCCGTCGCCACGCCGCGATCAGGGCGAGCGCGAACACCAGCACGCCGAGCGTGCCGGCGATCATGCGATGCACCTGCTCGCGCCAGGCTTTGTGCGTTTCGAACGGACGCTCGGGAAACGCCGCGTTCGCCTGTGCGATGTCGTGCTCGTGTCCGGGCCAGGTCGCCTTGCCATAGCAGGTCGGCCAATCCGGGCAGGACAACCCCGCATTCGACAGACGCACAAAAGCGCCGAACACGATCACGCAGAACGCGAACGCGGTGGCGAACGCGGCGATGCGCGCCGGCGTGACGAGCTGGCGCACGCTCATGGCTTGATCAGGCGCGCAAGATCCTTGCGCAGCAGATTGCCGTTGTAGCCGTCCGGATAGCGCAGCACGAGGAACCCGTGCGGATCGGCGAACGCGGCGACGACGTCATCGGATGCGCTCGGACGCAGGCTCGCCAGCACCGCATCCGGATCGCGCGCAACCTCGACCGGTTTCAGCGGCGCGAAGGTTTCCTGCGCCAGCGTCTCGTCGAGCACGACGACGCGCACGCGATAGGCATTCTGGTTCAAGGTCAGGCGCGCGCGGCGCAGCTCGTCGATGCGCGCCATGCATTTGTCGGCGCAGTTCGGGCCGGTCAGCGCGAAGATCGTCCACGACCATTCCGCATCTTTCCACGCGAGCGACTTGCCGTCGGCGAGCACGAAGCGCGCACGCGTCAGGTCCAGCGGCGGCTCGATCAGCGTGCCGTAGTTGCGCGTGCCGGCCGGGCGCCAGCCGAGCGCGTTCAGCACATAGGCGGCCGCGACCGGCGCCAGGAACAGCGCGATGATCAGCAGCAGGCCGATGCGTTTGCGCGTTTCGGGGGTCATCTCAAACTTTCTCCTTGCGCCAGTGCAGGATCACGAACGTGGCGACGACCACGCCGGCGAACGTGAACCAGGTGAACGCATAACCGTAGTGGCGTTCCGGTGGGAAGACTTCGGGCCGCCATTCGCGCACGAACGCGCCGGCGCCATTGTCGCCTGCCGCAGGCATCAGCAGCAGCACACGCGGATCGAGCGGACGACCGAGGTCGCTGGCGATCTCGCCGAGATCGACGTAGATGCTGAGCTTCGGCCACGTCGTCTGCTGCGGCAGCGCATTGCCGCCGAGGTGCAGGCCCGAGCCTGGCGGCGGCGCATAGAGCGCATCCAGCGTCTGCGCGCCTGCGGGCGGCGGCGGCAGCGACGGCCGTGCGCCGCGCGCATCGCGCGCGAGGAAGCCGCGGTTTGCCAGCAGGGCCGGACCGCCGTCGGCGGGCTCGAAGACGTCGAACAGCATCACGCCGGCACGGCCGTCGCGGACCTGGTTGTCCAGCACATAGGCATGCAGCGAATCGTAGCGGCCCTCGACATGGACCCGCGGATAATGCGTCGGGTCCGCTTGACGGCGCGCCTGCGCCAGCGTGACCGGCGTCTGCGTCGCCGCCGCGTCGAACGCCGCGAACAGGTCGACTTTTTCCTGCGCGCGGTGCCACTGCCAGCGGCCGAGCGAGACGAACAGGGCGATCGCCGCGAGGCTCAGCACGATCGCGAATACCCGCGGTTGCCGCCAGCGCCTAGCCACTGCGTGGCCGGCGTATACTCGCGCACGCCGCCGCAAGGCGCGACTGCACGGAACGATTCGACATGCTCAGCAAGGTACTGATCCTGCTTTTCCTGGCGGCGATCATCTACAACCTCGGCGCCGGCCTGTATTTCATGATGACCGACAAGGGCGGCAGCGACCGCACCCTGAAGGCGCTGACGCGGCGCATCGGCCTGTCGGTGCTGTTGATCGTCCTGGTCATCATCGGCATCTGGACGGGGCTGATCAAACCGCACGGGATCGGGCAGTAGCGCGCGATCCTCGGGGAATCGTCGCGGACAGCCGCTCCGCGGCCGCCCTGAAGTCGAATGGGGTGTCTTGCTTCGGCGCGCTGTCCGTCGCGTCCATCGACGCTCGCCGCAGAACCGGCCCGACGTGCGCCGCCTTCATGCTCGCAGAACACCGCGATCCGCCGGCGATACGGTGTTCCAGGCGGATCGCAACGCGCGACGCCATGCGGGTCGCGCGCATGCGTGGAAATGGACGCGATGACCTCCGCGCCCACTCCGTCAAAGTACGTAGACGAACAGGAACAGGCCGAGCCAGACCACGTCGACGAAGTGCCAGTACCAGGCGACCGCTTCGAAGCCGAAGTGATTGTCCCTGGTGAAATGGCCTTTGGCGCAGCGGAACCAGATCACCGCGAGCATGATCGCGCCGAGCGTTACATGCAGGCCGTGGAAGCCGGTCAGCATGAAGAACGTGCTGCCGTAGATGCCGCTGCCGAGCGT
>DASWPR010000155.1:0-3559 GCA_036398455.1 Dokdonella sp. | reverse complement strand
CAGATGATGGTGCCACCGAATCCCTGTGCGCGTACCAAGGCCCCTTTCTCCGCGATCGACTGCGCGTCCTCGTAGCTGACGAAGGTGCAGGCGTTGCTGCCGAGCGGCGCCACCGACGACAGGTAAGGCACGCGGGCGGTCGTGTCGAAGACGTAGGCCGAGGGCGTGTAGTAGTTCTCGATGATGCTCGCGTAGCTCATCGTGCCGTCGCCGGCGGCGATACTGCCGCCGTCCTCGTGCGGCGCGGTGACGCCCTGCCAGCAGTAGCCGTAGAACGCGGTGCCGGCGCCGAGCTTGGCGGCCGGTACGCCCGAAGCGAGATAGAACGCCAGGCTGCTGGCGACCGAGGAAGGCGTCGTCGGGGTCTCGCCGTGCAAGGCCGAGTTGTGCCAGCTCTGCCAGCCGTCCCAGGGGCCTGCCATGTCGTATGTCATCACGTCGATGCGGTCGAACAGCGGCGCGATCTGGCCCCAGAACGGGTCGGGGGGATCGGCGAAGTTCGAATTCATCCAGTTCACCGGAACGGTCAGGATTGTGCCGGGGCGCGCGCTGCGCAGGGCGGTCGCAAGCGCCTGGAAATCCGGCCGGTCGCCGTCTTCGAGCGGTTCCCAGTCGAGGTCCAGACCGTCGAAGCCGAACGCGTCGAGCGTGCCCAGCAGGTTGGCGACGAAGGCATTGCGGTGGGCTGCCGAGGCGGCGCCGCGCCAGCCGTCGATCTCGCCGGCGCCGCCGATCATCAGCACGGCCTTGCGTCCGGCCGCGTGGGCGGCGTCGACGGACGCCTGCGCCCAGATCGGGCCGTTCACCGCGTCGATGTCGAAGTCGGTGGTCAGGCTGCCGTCGGCCAGCGGCCGTGCGCGGCCGACCATCAGGTGGGTGACGGCACTGAAATCGACGTCGGCGATCGGGTAGAGCTCGCGCTCGTAGCCGACGTAGTAGCCGGCGACCCAGCGCGGCGATTCGAAGCCGCTGGCGAAGATCGCGTCGGTCGCGGCCAGGCCCGCGTGCGCGGCGCAGACGAGTGCGCAGGCACAGGACAGGACGAATTTCGGCAGGTGGCGCATGCATTCCCCGACGGCTGGTGACCGCACTCTATACGCGATTGCGCGGCCGGAACCGCCATCCCGCCACCGTTCCGGCCGCTGTCGCACGGCTGTGCAGCATGCAGTTGTCGCGCCAGCCTACTAAACTTGCGTTCCCTTGCGACGGCGTGGACGCCGCCCGCGGCAACAATGCAGCGCGCCCGCACGCTGCCTCCGAGAGAAGTGCATGAACCAGCTCAACGATATCCTCGACCAGGACCTCGATCCCGCCGAGACGCAGGAATGGACCGACGCGCTCAAGGGCGTCATCAACGCCGACGGCACCGGCCGCGCGCACTACCTGCTCGAGCGCATGGTCGACGAGACGCGCCGTGCCGGCGGCTACCTGCCGTTCGACATGACCACCGAATACGTCAACACGATCCCGCCGCAGCTGGAAGCGCGTACGCCGGGCGATGCGACGATGGAATGGCGCATCCGCTCGCTCATCCGCTGGAACTCGATGGCGATGGTCGTGCGCGCGAACCGCAAGCCGGGCGACCTCGGCGGCCATATCGCCAGCTTCGCCTCGTCGGCCACCTTGTACGACGTCGGCTTCAACCATTTCTGGCGCGCACCGAGCGAGAACCATCCCGGCGACTTGGTGTTTCACCAGGGCCATTCGAGTCCGGGCGTGTATGCGCGCTCGTTCCTGGAAGGGCGCATCGACGAGGAACAGCTCGATCATTTCCGCATGGAAGTCGCCGGCCACGGCAAGGGCCTGTCGTCGTATCCGCATCCGTGGTTGATGCCGGACTACTGGCAGGTGCCGACGGTGTCGATGGGACTCGGCCCGCTGCAGGCGATCTACCAGGCGCACTTCATGAAATACCTGGAGCACCGCGGCCTGATCGCGCCGAGCGATCGCAAGGTGTGGTGCTTCATGGGCGACGGCGAATCGGACGAGCCGGAATCGCTCGGCGCCATCTCGCTGGCTGGCCGCGAAGGA
Organism: Dokdonella sp.; assembly: GCA_036398455.1. GTDB lineage: Bacteria > Pseudomonadota > Gammaproteobacteria > Xanthomonadales > Rhodanobacteraceae > Dokdonella_A. Next base: position 1,528 of record DASWPR010000155.1, on the reverse strand, counting down.
CTCGACAACCTGATCTTCGTGATCAACTGCAACCTGCAGCGCCTCGATGGACCGGTGCGTGGCAACGGCAAGATCATCCAGGAGCTGGAAGGCGTGTTCCGTGGCGCCGGCTGGAACGCGATCAAGGTGGTCTGGGGCAGCTACTGGGATCCGCTGCTCGCGCGCGACACCAAGGGCGTGCTGCGCAAGCTGATGATGGAAACCGTCGACGGCGAATACCAGAACTGCAAGGCGTTCGGCGGGGCCTACACGCGCGAGCATTTCTTCGGCAAGTATCCGGAGACGCGCGAGCTGGTCGCCAATCTGTCCGACGACGACATCTGGCGCCTCAACCGCGGCGGCCACGATCCGCACAAGGTCTACGCGGCGTATCACGAAGCGGTCAACACGAAGGGCCGCCCGACGGTGATCCTCGCCAAGACCGTCAAGGGCTACGGCATGGGCGCGGCCGGCGAGTCGCAGAACCCGACCCACCAGCAGAAGAAGCTCGACAACGAGGCCGTGCGCGCATTCCGCGACCGCTTCAACATTCCGGTCGCCGACGACAAGGTCGACGAGGTGCCCTACTACCATCCGGGCAAGGACTCGCCGGAGGTGCAATACCTGCTCGAGCGGCGCAAGGCGCTCGGCGGATTCCTGCCGCAGCGTCGCACGAAGAGCGCCTCCATCGTCGTACCCGAGCTGTCTGCGTTCGAGCAGATCACCAAGGGCAGCGGCGAACGCGAGATATCCACCACGATGGCCTTCGTGCGCGGCATCAACCTGATGCTGCGCGACAAGCAGGTCGGCCCGCGCATCGTGCCGATCGTCGCCGACGAGGCGCGTACGTTCGGCATGGAAGGCATGTTCCGCCAGATCGGCATCTACGCGCCGTTCGGCCAGAAGTACAAGCCGGTCGATGCCGACCAGCTGATGTACTACCGCGAAGACCAGAAAGGCCAGGTGCTGCAGGAAGGCATCACCGAGCCCGGCGCGATGTCCTCGTGGATGGCCGCGGCGACCAGCTATTCCAACAGCAACGTGCCGATGCTGCCGTTCTACATCTACTACTCGATGTTCGGTTTCCAGCGTATCGGTGATCTCGCCTGGGCCGCCGGCGACATGCGCGCGCGCGGCTTCCTGGTCGGCGGCACCGCCGGCCGCACCACCTTGAACGGCGAAGGCCTGCAGCACGAGGACGGCCACTCGCACCTGCTGGCCGGGTCCATTCCGAATTGCCGCGCGTACGATCCGACGTTCTCCTACGAGATCGCGGTGATCATGCAGGACGGCGCGCGCCGCATGCTGCAGGAACAGGAAGACGTCTACTACTACGTCACCGTGATGAACGAGAACTACGCGCACCCGGACATGCCGGCCGGCGCCGAAGTGGACATCATCAAGGGCATGTACCTGCTGCGCGATTCGGGAATCGGCAACGGGGATGCGGGCAAGGGCAAGAGCAAGGCGAATAACATTCCGACCGTGCAGTTGCTCGGTTCCGGCACCATCCTGCGCGAGGTGATTGCCGCGGCCGAGCTGCTCGACA
>DASWPR010000154.1:0-3817 GCA_036398455.1 Dokdonella sp. | reverse complement strand
CCGTCGCTGCTCTGCATGCCGACCACCCATTCGCGCGCCCGCGCTATGGCTTCGCGATCGACCTCGGAATGCGTGAGCGCCGCCGAGCGATGCATGGCCATGACCACCACCGCCGTGTCGTCGACGTCCGGGTAGTAGTCGTTGTTGTACTGGAATGCCCAACCGCCCGGCCGCACATTCGGACGGCGCGAAATCCAGTCGCCGCGCACGTCGAGAATCTGCAGCGGACGCAGCCACGCGAGCCCACGTTCGGCGGCCTGCTCGGCACGAGCCTCGCCGGTTTCGAGCAGCGCATGCGCGACGAGCGAGGTGTCCCAGACCGGCGACAGACACGGCTGGCAATATGCTTCGTCATCCTTGATAACGAGCAGCTTTTCGATCGACTGGCGAGCTATCGCGCGATTCGGGTGGTCGGCCGGATAGCCGAGCACGTCGTACATCATCACCGAGTTCGCCATAGCCGGGAAAATCGCGCCGAGCCCGTCTTCGCCGTTCAGCCGTTCATCGACGAAGGCCACCGCCGCGCGCACCGCGCGCTCTCGCGTGGCTTTCGGGAACAGGCCGTCCACCGCGCGCAGCAGCATGTCCACGCCACTGAAAAACCGGAACCACCCGGCATGCTGATGCGGCGCCCGGTCGCGCGGGCCGGTGTTGACCGGCGCACCGCGGAACAGCTCGTCGATCCGCACGCGGCGCGGGTTGCGCGCCAGCGGCCGCTTCGCATTGAGCACCAGCAGCGGCACGATCACGGTACGCGCCCAGTACGACACCTTCGAGAGATGGAACGGGAACCACATGGGCAACAACATGATCTCGACGGGCATCATGGGCACCGCGCGCCACGACACCACGCCGAACAGCGCGAGCAGAATCCGCGTGAACACATTCACGGCTTCGGCGCCGCCGTTGGCGAGAATCGCCTCGCGTGCGCGGACCATGTGCTCCGCGTCCGCCGGGTCGCCGATCATCTTCAGCGCGAAGTACGCCTTGACGCTGGCGCTGACGTCGGGCGCGCCATCGGTAAAGAGCGGCCAGCCACCGTCGGGCAACTGGATGCGGCGCAGATAGCGCGCGATCTTCTGCTCCAGTTCCACGTTCGGCGTTTCGCCAAGATAGTGGACCAGCAGCACGTATTCGGCGGGAATCGTCGCGTCGGCTTCGAGTTCGTAGACCCAGTGGCCGTCCGGCTTTTGCGCGGCGAGGATCGCATCGGTGGCGCGTGTGATGGCGGTGTCGAGCGATGCTGCGGGAGCTTCGCTCGCGGCAGCCGGCGCGGGCGCGGATGCGGGCGGCACCGCGCCGGCGGCTTCGGGCAGGACGGCGTCCAGCGGCTGGGTTTGGGATAAATCGTTCATCGGCGTTCCATCGGTTCATTCAGCAGCGTATCCGCGGCCTTCTGGCCTGAGCGGATCGCGCCTTCAATCGTCGCGGGCAGGCCGGTGGCCGTCCAGTCGCCCGCGAGCATCAGGTTTTTCCAGCGAGTGCGCGTGCCGGGCCGCAGCGTTTCCTGATCCGGCAGCGCGGCGAAGGTCGCGCGCTTTTCCACGACGACTTGCCACGCCGGCATAGGCGCGGCAGGCAGGTTGGCCGCCTGCGCCACTTCGGCCCAGACAGTGGCCGCGAGCGCTTCATGCGGCGTGTCGAGCAGCCGCTCGGCGCCGTTCAAGGTCACCGACAGGCGCCCTTCGAAGGCGAACAGCCATTCGGCCGTGCCGTTGAGCAGCCCGGTGACCGGCGGCAAACCAAACGGCGGATCGATCGCGAAATGCACGTTGACGCTCGCCGCGAAGCGCGCTGGTACGCGCACACCGGGCACGAGTGTCTGTGCGGTCTCCGGCGGCACCGCGAGGATCACGGCGTGACCCGCTTCGAGCGCGATGCTTTCGCCGGCAAACCGCAGCGCCTGCGCACGTGCGTTGTTGGCGGCGAATATCACTTCTTCCAGGCGCGAACCCAACCTGATCGCCGCGCCGCCATGCTGCAGCAGCCGCAACGCCGGATCCACGAACGCGCTGCCGAGACCATTGCGCGCGACCAGCGGCCGGCACGCGAGGCCGCCGGCCATCACCGTCTGCCGCACGATGGCGCCCGTCAGTTCCGCCGACGCTTCACGTGGTTCGACGTTCAGCAGCGCGTGAAACAGCGGTCGCAGCAGGCGGTCCCACAACGGACCGTTGCAGCGCATGGTCTGCGCGACGCTGCGTGCGGGTTTGGCGAACAGTAGCGGCACGAGCGCCAGATAATCGCCCGGCCCGGTGTTCGGCACGCGCGCGTTCGGATCGAAGATCCACCAGGGCAAGTGTCCCGGCGACAGGCGCACGGTCCAGCGCGCTCGCGTGGCGAGGTCCACGAACGGATATTCGGGCTGCGCCGGTCCGGTCAGTTCGTCGGCGGCGCCGATCGCTCGCGTGTAGTTGAGCGTCGCGACGTTGCCCGCGAGGACCATGTGATTGCCGCTGTCGAGCGTCGCGCCCAGCCTGGCATCGTAATACGAACGGCAGCGGCCGCCCGCCTGGGCAGCGGCTTCATGCAGCACGACATGCGCGCCGCGCCGCTGCAACTGCACTGCGGCGGCCAGGCCGGCAAGGCCCGCGCCGACCACATGTACGAGCTTTTGCATCAGCTCAGAAGAACGCGTAACGCGCGACGATCCACAGCATGCGCAGCTTCGGCTTGCGGACCTTGGTGCGCGGAATGTCGAAGCCGCGCTCCAGCGTCCGTTCGAGCAGCACGCGATACACGCCCGACATGATGCGCGGCGCTCGCACCTGGCTGCGCGGCTCGCGGTCCATGATCGCGTCGGACTCGGCAAAGTGTTGCCTGGCCCGCTCGGCAAGCGTGGCGCACACGCGCGGCAGCGACGGGTCGTCGGCGATCTGCGTGGGGCTCGTCACCGCAATGCCTTCGCGCGCGAGCAGTTCGTGCGGCAGATAGCAGCGGTTGATGCCGGCGTCTTCGTCGATATCGCGCAGGATGTTGGTGAGCTGCAGCGCGCGGCCCAGATGGTGCGCAAGCAGCCGGCCAGGCTCGTCCTGCATCCCGAATATCCTCACCGACAGACGGCCCGCCGCACTCGCGACGCGGTCGCAATAGAGGTCGAGCGTGGCTTCGTCGGGCGCGCAGATGTCGGCGGCGGCGTCCATCGCCATGCCGTCGATCATTGCGTGAAAATCTTCGCGTTGCAGATGAAACGTATGAATGTGCCGCGTCAGCGCGCGCAACGACGTGCGCGGCGCACCGGCGTAGCACGCGTCGATATCGGCACGCCAGCGTTCGAGCGCGGCGGCGCGCTCGGCGCGCGGCATGTCGCTGTCGGCGATATCGTCGACGGCGCGGCAGAAAGCGTAGACCTGATACATCGCGTCGCGCTGCGCGGCCGGCAGAATGCGCATGGCGAGATAGAACGAGCTGCCGGACGTGGCGGCAGCGGCGTCGATTTCTGTATCGTCCACGACAAGATTGGAAACAGCCAAGACGATCTCCGCTGGAGGCGCCCGCTGAAAGGCGTTCAAGAAGTTTGATGCCTGCCGCAAGGCAGGCGGCACGCGCGCGCGGACACGCGCGAAACACCCGGCTGGGAGGCCGGAAACGGCGAAAAGTATATCAATCTTTGTAAGATGCCGCAGTTCCGCCGGCGAATTCAGGGCCGGAAGCAGGCCCGAAGCCGGTGGGGCGGGCGCCCGGCAATACGCCTTGTGGCGCGCGCGGCGCCTCTCGCGAACCGGAATCCCGCCGCCGGGCGGCCTCAGACGAATGCGACCGAACGGTTGCGACCTTGCCGCTTCGCGCTGTAGAGCGCGGCGTCGGCTTCGTTGAT
>DASWPR010000153.1:0-3565 GCA_036398455.1 Dokdonella sp. | reverse complement strand
CCGATGCTGACGAAGACCGGCGCCTCGGCGCCGCAGGCGCGCGCGCTCTCCAGCAGGTACTTGGCGAAGAACTGATCGGGATTGGAGACGCCGAATTCCTCCAGCATCGGGCGCAGGTAGGCGTTCGACCAGTAGTGGAAGATCGCCGGCAGCACGTTGATGTCGGCGACGTCCTTGTAGACCGCCGTCTCGGCTTTCATGCGCGCAGCGTAAGCCTCGTCCGTGCCGGACGCGTGGGCGCGGTTCGGCCGCGCAAACAGCTTGCGCAGCAGCGAGGATTTCGTCAGGCGACGCGCTGCGCGCAGGAGTTCATTCATTGCCGGATCCGGAACGGGTTGCTGCTGCGCGCCTGGCGTCGGCCAGGGTGCGTCACGCCAGTCTTCCAGTTTAGCGTTTCGCAGCACGCCCTGTCGTGCGAGGGCATCGAGACCGGCGAGCAATGCTGACCTTGCATGCCGCTGACGCGGCCCGGCAGGCCTGCGCGCGGGAGCCGGGTCGACTCTCTCGTAAAAAGCCCAAATTGCGTCGATGCGCGCTGTCGGGGTAGATTCGCTCGTTGTGCGGGCGCTGAAGATCGCGGGGGCGACTTCTGCATGGCTTGCGCAACGCTTTCACGAGGGGCCGTCGTGAGCTGTCCACAGCGTATCCACACCACCGTCGCGCATGCCTGAGTCATCGCGCGCGCCCGCGATCTCAGCCTGGGCCGGACGGTCGCCTGCGTTGCCGCTGCTGGCGATCGCCATCGTCTGTGCGATCGCCGTGACGCGGCTGGTGCTGTGGGGCTGGACCCAGCAGATTTCGTTCGATGGCGCGATGAACCTCGAAGCCGCGCGCTCGCTGGTCGAAGGGCATGGCTATCGGCGCATGTACGCCGATCGCGAAGCGTTTTCGCATGCCGTGCAGACGCGCGCGCCCTACATCCTGCCGGCCGCCGCGGTGTTCGCCGTGTTCGGCGTCGGCCTGTGGCAGGCGCAACTGGTCAACCTGGTCTATCTGCTCGCGCTGGCGCTGGTCGCATTCTTCATCGTGCGTCGCTGGACCTCGACGCCATGGGCAGCCTTGGCGGCGACCGTGATCCTGTGCACGCCGCAGATCGAGGACGTCGGCCTCAACGGCTATGGCGAGGTGCCGGCGCTGGTGTGGTGGCTTGCGGCCTTGCCGATTCTCTATCGTCCCGGCGACGAACGGCTGGCGAGCATCGGCCGCTGCCTGCTGGCGGGGCTGCTGATCGGCATGGCGATATTGACCAAGACCGTCCTGCTGATTGGTCTGGTCGCCGTGCTGCCGGTACTGGCGATCGAGCGCTGGCGTCAGCGCCGCGATGCGTGGCTGGTCATGGCCGGGGTTGCCGCGGTGCTCGCCGGCAGCGCGTTGCCGGCGGCCGTGCATGAGGCATTCAGGGCGCTCGCCGTGGCCGACTTCGCCAGCTGGAAGCATTGGTTGCGCGCGGAAATGCTGGCCGTCCACCAGCAGGCGGGGGTGCATTCCGGATTCACCGACACCGTCTCATTGGCGAGCAAGGTGAGCACGCATTTCGGCGTGCTCGTCGAAAGCATGGGCATCGTGGCCCCGGCACTGCTCGTCTGGTTCGGGCTGGCCGCGGCAATGCTCGTCGCCGCCCTGCGGCGAGCGGCGCGGGGCGTGCGTCCGCTGCTGCTCACGCTGGCGCTGTTCGCATCGATCTACTTTCTCTGGTGGCTGGGGATCACGCCGACCCAGAAAGCCTGGTATCGGCGCATCTTCGATGGCGTCGTGGTGCTGCAGCTCCTGCTGGTCCTGTGCGGCGCCTTGCTCTGGCAGGCGCATCGCGCCACGCGCGTGACCGTTGCCGCCGTTGCCGCCATGCTTTCGCTGCAGGCGGCGCTGGCCTTCGCCGGCTTCTCGGCGGAAAACTGGCCAACTGCCCGCTCTTCGGTTGCGCTGGCCGAGGACCTGCGCCTGTTGGCGACGCTGCCGGCGGATGCGACGCTGTACGGCATCGGCTGGTACTCCGTGCCGACCAAGGCGCTGTATTCCGGCCGCCACATCGAAGACCTGCATGCGCGCGCGCCGGCCTTCCTCGCGACGCAGCCTCCTTCCTATCTGCTGCTCGATCCATCGATGCAGGTCGCCAACATCGGCGAGCACTGGCTGAAGCGCTATCCGAACCGCGAGGTCGGCGCCAGCACCGATTTGCGCGTGATCGAACTGGATACGTCCAAGGTGCTCGATCCGTTTGCGTCGACGGCGGTCGATGCCGGCGCGCTGCGCGGTTATGTCGATTTCAAGGGCGACGACTACCCGTATATCTTCGGGTTCTACGGCCGCGAAGGCGACGGCTGGCGCTGGGCGCGGGCGGATGTCGAGATACTGCTGCGCTACTCGGGCCAGCGCGCGTTCAAGCTCGACATGTACATGCCGGAGCCGTCGCTGTATGAGATGAAGGACTCGCTGGGCATCGAGGTGTGGGCCGGCGACTGCCGGCTCGGCGAGATCCGTCAGGACCAGGCCGTGGTCATGCGCTGGTGGCTGCCGGCAGGCAATTGTCCGCTGCAGGACGGCGCGGTGCGCGTGCGACTGGTCAGCGACAATTTCCTGCGCTCCAAGGTCGACAGCCAGATGAGCCTGATCGTGCGCGGGCTCGGCTTCGACGGCGCGGAATGATAGTGGCGAGTGTCGCGGCGGCAGAGATGCACGCGATGTCGGCAAGCGCCGCACCAACGCGCTGCAGTTCGCTCAACCCGCCAGCTTCAGTTTGTGCAGTACGCTCTCGATGCGCTCGCGCGTGGGTGCGCGCAGCAGCGCGGGCGCGTGCGCGCGCAGTACGGAGCGGTCGAGCGCGTTGACGCATTCGCGCACTTCGAGCAGCAGGCCCGGATGCATGCTGAAATCGGTCAGTCCGAGTGCGATCAGCAGCGCGGTGTAGCGCTTGTCGCCGGCCATCTCGCCGCACAGCTTGACCCGGCGCTTGGCGCGCTGCGCAATCGCGATCGTCTGCGCGATCAGCTTGAGCACCGCCGGATGCAGCGGGTCGTACAGGTTGGCCAGATGGTCGTTGTTGCGATCGACCGCGAGCGTGTACTGCACGAGGTCGTTGGTGCCGATCGCGACGAAGTCCACGCTGCGGATCATGCCGGCCAGCGCGATCGCGGCCGCCGGCACTTCGATCATCGCGCCGAGTTCGACCTGCTCGGCGATCTCGACGCCGGCCGCGCGCAGATCGCGTGCGCATTCCTTCAGCATGTGGCGGACGCTGTGCATTTCCGCGGCGGTCGACACCATCGGCACCAGCACGCGCACCGGACCGTAGCCGGAGGCGCGCAGGATCGCGCGCAGCTGGATCGTCAGCAGCTGCGGCTGGCGCAGCGACAGGCGCACGCCGCGCACGCCGAGCGCGGGGTTCTCTTCGTCATCGAGCACGATGCCGCTGGCGTCGGCCTTGTCGGCGCCGAGGTCGAGCGTGCGGATCGTCACCGGCAGGCCACCCATGCCGAGCACGAGGTCGCGATAGGCGAGGAACTGCTCCTCCTCGCCGGGGATTTCCTTGCGCTGCAGGAACAGGAATTCGGTGCGGTAGAGACCGACG
>DASWPR010000152.1:0-8629 GCA_036398455.1 Dokdonella sp. | reverse complement strand
CGATCGGCCGCGGCCAGCGCGAGCTGGTCATCGGCGACCGCCAGACCGGCAAGACCGCGCTGGCGATCGACGCGATCATCAACCAGAAAGGCTCCGGCATCAAATGCATCTACGTCGCGATCGGGCAGAAGCAGAGCTCGATCGCCAACGTCGTGCGCAAGCTGGAAGAAAACGACGCGCTGGCGCACACGATCATCGTCGCCGCGTCGGCTTCCGAGTCCGCCGCGATGCAGTACATCGCGCCCTACTCCGGCTGCGCGATGGGCGAATTCTTCCGCGACATCGGCGAAGACGCGCTGATCATCTATGACGACCTGACCAAGCAGGCCTGGGCCTATCGCCAGATCTCGCTGCTGCTGCGCCGTCCGCCGGGCCGCGAGGCATATCCGGGCGACGTGTTCTATCTGCATTCGCACCTGCTCGAGCGTGCCTCGCGCGTCAGCGAGGAGTACGTCGAGAAGTTCACCAACGGCGCCGTCAAGGGCAAGACCGGCTCGCTCACCGCGCTGCCGATCATCGAGACGCAGGCCGGCGACGTCTCGGCGTTCGTGCCGACCAACGTGATCTCGATCACCGACGGCCAGATCTTCCTCGAGACCGACCTGTTCAACGCCGGCATCCGCCCGGCCGTGAACGCCGGCATCTCGGTGTCGCGCGTCGGCGGCGCTGCGCAGACGAAGATCGTCAAGAAGCTTTCCGGCGGCGTGAAGCTCGCGCTCGCGCAGTACCGCGAACTCGCGGCGTTCGCGCAGTTCGCCTCCGACCTCGACGCGGCGACGCGTGCGCAGCTCGAGCGCGGCCAGCGCGTCACCGAACTGATGAAGCAGAAGCAGTACGCGCCGCTGTCGATCGCCGAGCTCGCGCTGTCGATCTATGCCGCCGAAAAGGGCTTCCTCGACGACCAGCCGCTCAGCAAGGTGCTGCCGTTCGAGGCCGCGCTGCACGCGCACTTCCACAGCAACTACGCCGACCTGATGAAGAAGATCGTCGAGACCGGCGACTGGAACAACGATATCGAGGCCGCGTTCAAGAAGGGCCTGGAAGAGTTCAAGAAAACGGGTAGCTGGTAAGCGCGGCGCGCGAGCGCATGTTCTTCGTCGTACGTCCACAGCTACTGCCGCACGCAGCGGTGACAAGAACGAAAGGGTAGGACAAACGTGGCAGGCGCAAGAGAAATCCGCACTAAGATCAAGAGTGTGCAGAACACCCGCAAGGTGACGCGCGCGCTCGAGATGGTTTCGGCCTCGAAGATCCGCAAGGCGCAGGACCTGATGCGTTCGTCGCGTCCGTATGCGCGCCTGATGCGCCAGGTCATCGGCCACGTCGCGCATGCGAACGTCGAGTTCAAGCATCCGTTCCTGGTCGAGCGGCGCGAGGTCAAGCGCGTCGGCTATGTCGTCGTGTCGACCGACCGCGGCCTGTGCGGCGGTCTCAACTCGAACCTGTTCCGCCGGCTCCTCATCGATATTCGCGAGTGGCAGGACAAGGGCGTCGAGGTCGACGTGGTCTGCATCGGCCAGAAGGCGACGCAGTTCTTCCGCCGCCTCAAGGTCAACATGGTCGGCAGCGTCACGCATCTCGGCGAGAAGCCGCAGATCGCGCAGCTGATCGGCGTGATCAAGGTGATGCTGGACGAATACACGGCCGGCCGCGTCGATCGCCTCAATCTCGCCTACAACAATTTCGTCAACACGATGACGCAGAAGGGCAGCATCGATGCCCTGCTGCCGCTGCCGGCCTCCGATGAACTGATCACCACGCATTCGTGGGACTACATCTACGAGCCGGACGCCGAAACCGTGCTGGAGCACGTGCTGACGCGCTATATCGAATCGCTGGTCTACCAGGCGGTGATCGAGAACCTCGCCAGCGAGCATGCCGCGCGCATGGTCGCGATGAAGAGCGCCTCGGACAACGCCACCAAGGCGATCGGCACCTTGACCCTGATCTACAACAAGGCCCGCCAGGCCGCGATCACGCAGGAAATCTCCGAGATCGTCAGCGGCGCGGCGGCGGTGTAGCGAGGACGCGACGATGAGGCGGCTGTTCGTGCTGATGTCGATGCTGGCCCTTGCAGGGTCGGGCTTCGCCTTCGCCGAGAAAGCGCCCGCCGCGAAGGCGCTGAAGGATCGGCTGACGCAGGCGCAGGTGCGCGGCGTCGTCGATGCGATGGAAGAGGCGTCGCGCAACGGCGATGCGCGCACCGCGGCTTCGTACATGTCGGACGACTGCGTCATCACGACGAGTTTTCCGGGCAAGGACGGCAACAAGAAGGTTTCGAAGAAGGACAAGCGCCAGTACATCGCCGATGAAACGGCGGCCGCCGCCAAGCGCAGCGGCCGCGAGTACGAGACGGCGAAGCCGGAGATCGTCGTCGAGGCGTCCGGCAAGACGGCCACGGCGAGCTACAAGGTCAGGGAGACCTACACCGAGGAAGGCAGGAAGGTACAGGTCGTCGCCTACGAGATCGCCACCGTGCAGCTGCGCGATGACGGACCCGCGGTCAGTGCGATCGATGTGGACGCAGTCGCGATGTCGATCGACGACCGCCAGATTTTTTGAGGACGCGCTGTTTTACGCGCGAACGCATTCGAAGATTCGGATAGAGGAAACCCAAATGAGCACAGGCAAAGTCGTACAGATCATCGGCGCCGTCGTCGACGTCGAATTCCCGCGCGAGTCCGTGCCGAAGGTGTACGACGCGCTGATCGTGGAAGGCGCCGCCGCGCCGATCACGCTGGAAGTGCAGCAGCAGCTCGGTGACGGCGTCGTGCGCACGATCGCGCTCGGCTCCAGCGACGGCCTCAAGCGCGGCCTCGTCGTCAAGAACACCGGCGAAGGCATCAAGGTGCCGGTCGGCAAGGCGACGCTCGGCCGCATCATGGACGTGCTCGGCAACCCGATCGACGAAGCCGGCCCGATCGGCGAGAAGGATCGCTGGGTCATCCATCGCCAGGCACCGGCCTATGACGACCAGGCCGCCGCGAACGAACTGCTCGAAACCGGCATCAAGGTCATCGACCTGGTCTGCCCGTTCGCCAAGGGCGGCAAGGTCGGCCTGTTCGGCGGCGCCGGCGTCGGCAAGACCGTCAACATGCTCGAACTGATCAACAACATCGCGACCCAGCATGCCGGCGTGTCGGTGTTTGCCGGCGTCGGCGAGCGCACGCGCGAAGGCAACGACTTCTATCACGAGATGATCGACGCGGGCGTCATCAAGCTCGACGACATCACGCAGTCGAAGGTCGCCATGGTCTACGGCCAGATGAACGAGCCGCCGGGCAACCGCCTGCGCGTCGCGCTGACCGGCCTGACGATGGCCGAATACTTCCGCGACGACATCGATCCGGCGACCGGCAAGGGCCGCGACATCCTGTTCTTCGTCGACAACATCTACCGCTACACGCTGGCGGGCACGGAAGTGTCGGCGCTGCTCGGACGCATGCCGTCGGCGGTGGGCTACCAGCCCACGCTGGCCGACGAAATGGGCCGCCTGCAGGAACGCATCACCTCGACGAAGACCGGCTCGATCACTTCGATCCAGGCCGTCTACGTGCCGGCCGACGACTACACCGATCCGTCGCCGGCGACCACGTTCGCGCATCTGGACTCGACCGTCGCACTGTCGCGCGACATCGCCAGCCTCGGCATCTACCCGGCCGTCGATCCGCTCGCCTCGACCAGCCGCCAGCTCGATCCGCTGGTGATCGGCCAGGACCACTACGACACCGCGCGCCGCGTGCAGGGCACCCTGCAGCGCTACCGCGAACTGAAGGACATCATCGCGATCCTCGGCATGGACGAGCTCAGCGAGGAAGACAAGGCGTCGGTGTCGCGCGCGCGCAAGATCGAGCGTTTCTTCTCGCAGCCGTTCACGGTCGCCCAGGTGTTCACCGGCGCGCCGGGCAAGTACGTCACGCTGAAGGAAACGATCCGCGGCTTCAAGATGATCTGCGACGGCGAGTGCGACCACCTGCCGGAACAGGCGTTCTACATGGTCGGCGGCATCGACGAGGCCTTCGAGAAGGCCAAGGCGATGGAGAAGAAGGCAGCCTGAGGCTGCCTCCGGGAATCGAGCAGGGGAAATCGGGAATCGCAGAAGCCACGGCTCGCGACATCCCCGCTTTTCCCAATCCCCGATTCCCCATTTCCGATTTCCGTCGACCGAGCGAAGCGAGAAAGACATGGCCACCATTCACTGCGACATCGTCAGCGCCGAGGAAGAAATCTTCCGCGGCGAGGCGCAAATGGTCATCGCGACCGGCGAGATGGGCGAACTCGGCATCGCGCCGCGGCATGCGCCGCTGATCACCCGCCTGAAACCCGGACAGGTCCGCGTGCAGCTGGAGAACGGCGACGAGCAGTTCTTCTACGTCTCCGGCGGCATCCTCGAGGTGCAACCGACCGTCGTCACCGTGCTCGCCGACACCGCGATCCGTGCCAAGGATCTCGACGAGGCCGCCGCGCGCAACGCGAAGGACGAAGCCGAACGCGTGCTGGCGAACCGCACCGACGCGCTCGAAGTCGCGCAGGCCCAGGCGCAACTGGCGCAGGCCATGGCGCAGCTGCAGGCGCTGGAGCGGCTGCGGCAGTCGTTGAAACACTGAGCGATACGCGCCTTCGCAAGCGGGCGCGCGCAGTCTTCCGCTAGCTGCGCTAGCTGCAGGCCAGTTCGAACAGCTGCAGCGGCGCACCCACCTCGGCGCGCGCCACGCCGCGCCAGCGGCCGCCTCCGAGCGGCCGCAGCAATCCGACGACGCGGCCGCGATCGACGACGAGCAGGCGTTGACGGCACGCTGCGCCGACGCCGTTCGCTTCCACGTGCAAAGCCGCTTCATCGGACACGCCTTCCTGCCGCGTCACGACCAGGCCGGGACCGACACGTTCGCCGGCTCCGGCCGGCACCGACCGTCCGACCCATTCGGCCTCCGGCCATGCGAACGGCCCGGTCGCCTCGCGCCGCAGCACGTAGGCGCCGTCCCGCGTGTCGGCGGCATTGACCTCGCCGATCGCGTTCTCGCCGGGCCACACGCCGACGACCGCGGCGAGTGCCACATCTTCCGCGACCTCGCGCTGATGCAGCATCACCAGACTCATGCCGCCTTCGGCCGCCAGCGCGAAGATCGACACGGCGAGCGCAACCGCATAGGCAGGGCGCTTCGCCGAAGCGCGCCCAGCCCACGCCATCAGCAGGCCCGCCCAGGCCAGGCTCGGCCAGGGCAGGTAGCGCGGCGCGTAAACCTGCGCCGGATACTCGACAAAATAGGCACTGCGACTCACCGCCACCATCGCGGCGACACCCAGCCCAAACCAGGCCAGCGCGAGTCCGAACCGGTGGATGCTGTCGCCAGCCTCGGGTTTCGCCCTCGCGCGCAACGTCGCAAGCAGCGTCGCGACGAAGAATGCGCCGCCGAAGAAAACGTGCGGAAACACGCTGATGCGCACTTCGCCGAAGACCTCCGTCCAATGCCGCGCGGCGGCGCCGGCCAGCGTGCCCAGAGGACCTGGAAGCGCGGCCGCCGCGACGGGATCGACCAGGGGCCAGACGAGGTAAATCAGGGGCGAGGCGATCCAGCGCAGAGCCAGCACGGCGTCGGAGATCGGCTGCAACCGGATGGGCACCCCGCCGCTGCCATCGAGCAGGTGATAGCACACCAGCGTCAGCGCCAACCCCGCCCCTGCGATCATCAGCTGGCGCAATCGCGCACGCTGCATGAACAGCACCGCGAACAGCGCGATGAAACTCGCCAGGCCGCTGCCGAAGTTGAACGACGCGAAAAAACACAACGCCGCCGCCGCGACCACGCGCCGCGACGATGCGGCATGGCGGTCGTCCTGCCGCAACACCAGAACGAGGGCGGCGAACGTGCAGAGCAGCACGCTGTACACATGCAGCGATTCGTTGTCGTGGGCGAGCGCGCGCGCATTGCCGAGCCAGAAAATGCCCAGTGAAAGCACACACGCCGCGGCACTCCGTGCGAGCGGCGGGACGCCGGCGCGCAGCACGGCGGCAAGCCCGACGCCGAACGTCGCCAGCGACAGTGCGATCCCGACCGCGATCTGCCAGCGCTCGTCGCCGCGCAGCCAGAGCAAGTCGGCCAGCCGTACGAGATTCGCCACCACCTCGGGGTGGCCGTTCTCGGCCTTCAGCACGCTGCCCGGAAACGGCGTACCGAGCAGGCGCGCGTAGTGGCGCCAGGCATCGGCATAGGGAACACGCGGAGACAGAATCGCCATCGCGATGACGGCCGCCGTCGCATACGCCGCGGTTGCCAGCGCGAAGCAGACCGTCAGCCAACGATTGGCGCGCGCTCCGGCGAGCGGGTGTCCCTGTTGCACGTTCATCGCCTCCGTTTCGATGGCCGCCGCGGCATCGCTCGTGCGCCGGCATGCGCATGCTGCGATCGTTCGTGGCGACCGCCGAGTCCGCCACGGTATCGATTTCGACGGCACGCCACAACGCGGCCGCAGCGTTCGCCGACGGCACGGAGAATCATAAAGTCACCTTTGCGCACGTCGCCCGACGCTGCGCAGGCCACGCGGCGCATTGACATCGCCTGCCAAGGGTAGTGTGCTTGCAGCTTCCCCCGATTCGTGGAATCCCGGCATGTGTGGTTTCTTCTGCATCTTCGATCCCTCCGGCGGCGCCGAAGCCCTGCGCCCGACCGCGCTCAAGCAGGCGCGCCTGCTGCGTCATCGCGGTCCTGACTGGAGCGGTGTCTACGCGGATGCGGGCGCGGTGCTGGCGCACGAGCGCCTGGCGATCGTCGACGTCAACAACGGCGCGCAGCCGCTGGTCTCCAGCGATGGGCACCAGGTGCTCGCCGTCAACGGTGAGATCTACAACCATCGCGAGCTGCGCGCGCGCCTGGCCAGCGGCTATCCGTTCCGCACGGATTCGGATTGCGAGGTGATCCTGCCGCTGTACCGCACGCAGGGCCCCGGCTTCCTGAACGAGCTCAAGGGCATGTTCGCGTTCGCGCTGTGGGACAAGGCCGCGAACGACTGGCTGATCGCGCGCGATCCGATCGGCATCATCCCGCTGTACACGGGCCGCGATGCAGATGGCCGTCTATACGTCTCTTCCGAACTGAAGGCGCTGAGCGACGTCTGCGTCAGCGTGGAGGAATTTCCTCCCGGCAGCTACCAGACGCGCGCGATGGAGGCAGCGGTGTCGTACTACCAGCCGGACTGGCGCGAGTTCGATGCGGTCGAGCACGGACCGGCCGACGCAGCCGCGATCCGCGCGGCGCTGGAACGCGCGGTGCACAGCCATCTGATGACCGACGTGCCCTACGGCGTGCTGCTTTCGGGCGGCCTCGACTCCTCGCTGATCGCCGCGCTGACTGCGCGCTTCGCGGCCAAGCGCGTCGAGGACGACGACCGGAGCGAAGCCTGGTGGCCGCGCCTGCATACGTTCTCGATCGGCCTCGAAGGCTCGCCCGATCTCGCCGCGGCGCAGACGGTGGCGAACCACCTCGGCACCGCGCACCACGAATTCCACTTCACCGTGCAGGAAGGTCTCGACGCGCTGTCGGATGTCGTCCACCACATCGAGACCTACGACGTGACGACCATCCGCGCCTCGACGCCGATGTACCTGCTGGCGCGGCGCATCCGCGCGATGGGCATCAAGATGGTGCTGTCCGGCGAGGGCGCCGACGAGATCTTCGGCGGCTACCTGTACTTCCACATGGCGCCGAACGACCGCGAGTTCCACGAAGAACTGGTGCGCAAGCTCGACGGGCTGCATTCCTACGACTGCCTGCGCGCGAACAAGTCGACCCTGGCGTGGGGTGTGGAGGCGCGCGTGCCGTTCCTCGATCGCGACTTCCTCGATGTCGCGATGCGCACGTCGCCGAACGCGAAGCGCCCGTTCAACGGCCGCATCGAGAAGCACATCCTGCGCGAAGCCGGCCGCGGCCTGCTGCCGGACTCGATCCTGTGGCGGCAGAAGGAGCAGTTCTCCGACGGCGTCGGCTACAACTGGATCGATTCGTTGAAGGCGCACGCCGAGGGCCAGGTCAGCGACGCGCAGATGGCGATGGCCGCGCAGCGCTTTCCGCTCAACCCGCCGTCGAGCAAGGAGGCGTTCTTCTATCGCGTGCTGTTCGAGAAGCACTTCCCCGGCGACCAGGCCGCGCGGCTCGTGCCGGGCGGTCCGAGCATCGCCTGCTCGACGCCGACCGCGTACCGCTGGTCGCAGGAATTCGCCGGCAAGGCGGATCCGTCCGGTCGCGCGATCGGCCGCATCCACCAGTCGGCCACTGCGCCTGCGATGGCGGTGGGCGACAAGCGCTAGCAGCCGGCGGAAAAGCGGCGCCCACGAAGCACGGCAGCCCGTCTAGAATGTGCGCCACTTCTCACTAAGGGGTTCTCCGTGGCCGGTACCGCCTTGCACGTGATCGTCCTCGCCGCCGGCGAGGGCAAACGCATGAAATCGGCCAAGCCGAAGGTGCTGATGCCGCTCGCCGGCCGGCCGATGCTGTCGCACGTGCTGGATACCGCGCGCGCCCTGCAGCCGGCGCGCATCCACGTCGTCTACGGTCATCTCGGCGATCAGGTGCGCGCAGCGCTGACCGACCTCGGCGACATGACCTGGGTGCACCAGCCCGAACAGCGCGGCACC
>DASWPR010000151.1:0-11750 GCA_036398455.1 Dokdonella sp. | reverse complement strand
AGGAACGCCGAGCGCTGGCCCGACGCGTCGGCCGGCGCCGGCGGCGCGGACGCCGCGACCGCCGGTGCGCGGCGCGCGCGCCACCACAGCGCGAGCGTGCCGATCCAGAGCACGAAGCCGAGCGCGGCGAGTCCCTGCCACAGCCGCGTGCGCGCCGGCACCGGCGCGACCGGCGCCGTGTAGAAGCCGACGGCCGGCGCCGGCGCGTCGGTAGCGGCGCGCGGCGCGCCGGCCGGCGCGGCCGGACTCGTCGGCATGCCCGGCGCCGCGAGCACGCGGACCGTGCGCGCCGGCAGCTCGGCGACTTCGGCGCGATCCGCCGCCGTGTTCCACCAGTGCACCTGCAGCCCCGGCACGGTCAGCGTGCCCGGCCGGTTCGGCACGAACGCGAACTTGCGCACGCGCTCGCCGTAGAGCCATTCGCCGTCGTCGCGCGTGCGCGTGTCGGTCTTGTCCGGGTAGATCTCGGCGCCGTCGGGCGCCGTCAGGTTCAACTCCGGCAGCTGTTCGAAACCCAGGCCCTGCGCCTGCAGGCGCACCGTGCGCGTGATCGGGTCGCCGACATGCACTTCGTCCGGCAGTTCGCTTTCGTCTTTCAGCAGCAGCGAAGCGGCCGGCAGCCAGGCGCCGTCGGCCCATGCGGCCGGCTTCGGCTTGACCTCGAGGTGCACCGCGTCGGAGCGCGCACTGACGCCACGGCCGCGACTGAAGAAACCGGTCGGGTCGGTCACGTCGAGCGCATTGCCGCGGAACGCGAGTCCTGCGATATCGATCGTGCCGCTGCGCTCGGGGGTCAACGCGTAGTGGCGCTCGATCACGTGATAGCGGCGCGCGCCGACGGTCGCCACATAGGACTTGTCCTGCCCGAGCCGCTGTACGCCGAGACCGTCGGCCTGCGGTTCGTTGAGATTGCCGTCGGTGAGATCGAATGCGTAGTAGAGCTTGGCGGTGTAGCGCACCTGCTGCTGCACATAGGGCGTCAACGGCTCGGCGGTGACTTCGAGGAAGACATCGCCGCTCGCCTTCGACTGCGCCGGACTCGCCTGCGCCAGCACGGTGAGCGTGATCGCGGCGGTCGTCGCCTTGCCGACGATCAACGGCGCGATCGTGATGCGGCCTTCGTGCTTCGGCTCCAGACCAACCGCCCACAAGGTCTTCGACGCACTCGCGCCGTTGACGATGCTGATCTGCTGACTCGATTGCGTACCGAGCAGATTGAAGTCCTGCTTCAGCGCGGAAAAATCCGGCTGCACGTTGCTGCCGTCCTGCGCTTCGACATTCAGCGTGACGGTCTCGCCCAGCTGCATCGAGTCGCGATCGAGCCAGGCGCGCACCGAGGGTGCGCCCGCGGCGACGGCCGCGGTTGCCGCGACGAGGAGTGCGAACAGCACGCCGAATGTACGCACGATCCTTCTCATGGTTCCTCTCCTGCGTGCTGCTGCCTGCGCTGGTACTCGAGCTGGAACTTGCGCCGCAGCAGTCCGCCCGGATCATCCGGCACGCGTTGCAGCCAGTGCTCCAGCGCCTGCTTCTTCTCGCGCGTCGCGTCGTCCTCTTCGGCGATTCCCGCCTGCGGCTTGGCGCCCTTGTCGGCGGGCTTGGGCTGCCCCGCGAGTGCCTTGTCGATCTCTTTCGAGAGCGCCTGCTGCTGCCCGGCATCCAGCGCCTGCTGCGCGTCCTGCGGCTTGTCCTGCTTCTCGTCACCGGCGCCGGTCGCGGACTGCTGCTTGCCGTCGTCGTGCGGCGGCTCGTCCTGCTTGCCCTGCTGATCTTTCTGCTCGCCGGACTGCGAATTCTGCTGATCCTGCGGCTGGCCTTGCTGGTCCTGCTTTTGATCGCTCTGTTCGCCGGGCGATTTCTGCTGCGGGTCCGCGTCCTTGGAATCCTGCTTTTGCGAATCTTGATCGGATTTCTGCTGCGGGTCCTTGTCTTTCGAATCCTTCTTCTGCGAATTCCTGTCGCCGTTCTTGGACTGCGAATTCTTGTCCTGCTTCTGTTTCTGGAATTCCTCGACCGCCTGCTTGTTCGCCTTCGCATCGGCCATGTCCGGCGCCAGTCTCAGCGCCTCGTCATAGGCCGCAAGCGCGTCGTCGTAGCGACCGAGCTTGGCCAGCGCATTGCCCT
The DNA here is from genome assembly GCA_036398455.1 of Dokdonella sp. Lineage (GTDB taxonomy): Bacteria > Pseudomonadota > Gammaproteobacteria > Xanthomonadales > Rhodanobacteraceae > Dokdonella_A. The sequence continues at coordinate 9,626 of DASWPR010000151.1, read as the reverse complement.
TGTTGTAGGCGCCGTCCGCGCCCTCCGCCTTGGCATAGTCGGCGGCCGCCGAGTCGTAATCGCCATCCCGGTACGCAGCGCCACCGCGCCAGTCCGGCGAGCGCGCGACATTCGCAGCCTGCTTCGCATCGCCCCTGGCAAGCGCCGCGGCGGCCTGCTGATCGGGCCGCTGCCACAGGTCGGCGAGCGACGCGGCTGCCGCGTGCGGCGAGGGTGCACATAGCGTTACGGCGAACATCATCAGCCAGCCACGGCGAAATCCAAGCAAGGCCAGCGGAGCGAGCAGCAGCAGCAACCAGGGGCCTCGATCGCGCCAGCGCGCGCTTTCGGCCATCTGCGCGGCCGATCCGTCGGCGCCTGCTTCGTCGGCGCGCGCCGACGCATCGACGCGATCGGCCAGCACGCCGTCGAGATCGTGCGCGTCGGCCGTCAACGCCGCGTAGCGCCCGCCGCCGGCTTCGGCAACGGCGCGCAAGCCTGCGTCATCCAGGCGCGCGACGACGACGTTGCCGCCATCATCCTTGAGGAAATCGCCTTGCGCGAGCGGCACCGGCGCACCGTTCGCGTTGCCGATACCGAGCACCGAGACCGTGATGCCCTTGTCGTGCGCCCTGCGTGCCGCAGCGGCCGCGCCGCTGCCGATACTGTCGGCCAGCAGGATGATCTCGCCATGGTGGAGGCCTGCCTGCTCGATCAGATCGACTCCGGCACCGATCGCGCGCGCCGTGTTGTTGCCGGCGACCGGCATCGTGGCCGGATCGAGCGCATCGACGAGATTGCGCACGGTATCGACATCGTCGGTCAGCGGGGCAGCGACGAACGCGTCGCCGGCATAGCCGATCAGCGCAGTCTGGTAGTCGCGGCTGCGCGTGAGGATGTCTTCGAGTTTGTAGCGCGCACGTGCGAGGCGATTGGGCTTTTCGTCCTGCGCGAGCATCGTCGGCGCGAGTTCCAGCGCGAGCACGCGTGCCGCCTGATTGCGGTAGAGCGGCACCGGTTCGCGCTCCCACGCAGGTCCAGCCAGCGCGATACTGGCGAGCGTCCACAGCGCTGCGGCAAGCCACAGCCCGCTGCGTCCGGCGGCGCCGTCGATGCGCTCGAGCAGATGCGGCAGCAGATGGGCATCGACCGCGGCGCGCCATGCACCGGCGTGCGTGCGCGCGTTGCGCCAGAGCAGCCAGAACAGCGGTACCGCGAGCACCAGCAGCAGTGCCAGCGGGCGCAGGAAATGAAAGTCGGCGAGCGCGCGCATCGGATGCGGACTCACACGGGCAGCACGCGGCGCAGGGCGCGCATACGCCAGGCCGGCAGCAGGAATGCAAACGCCGCCGCCGCGAGCGCGCCCGCCAGCGGCAGCCAGTACAGCTCGTCGACCGGACGCAGGCTCTGCTTGGTGTCGGCGGCAGGTTCGAGCTTGTCGATCGAACGGTAGATATCGGCCAGCTCTTCGCTGTTGCGGGCACGGAAGTAGCGCCCGCCGGTTTTCTCCGCCATCGTGCTCAGCATTTTCTCGTCGAGGTCGGCGGATGGATTGACGACGCGGCTGCCGAACATGCTGCTCACGCGCATCGCATCCGCACCGATGCCGATGGTGTAGATGCGCACCTTGTTCGCGGCAGCGAGATCGATCGCCTTGTTCGGATCGAGTTCGCCCGAGGTGTTGACGCCGTCGGTCAGCAGCACCAGCACGCGCTGGTTCTCCGGACGATCGCGCAGGCGCTTGACCGCAAGACCGACCGCGTCGCCGATCGCCGTCTCGCGGCCGGCGAGGCCGATCGTCGAATCGGTGAGCTGCTTGCCCACGGTTTTCAGGTCGAACGTCAACGGCACCAGCAGATACGCGCGCGTGCCGAACAGGATCAGACCGACACGATCGCCTTCGCGGCGATGGATGAAATCCGTCGCGATGGCCTGGATGGCCGCGAAGCGCGGCGCCGGCTGACCGCCAAGCTGCATGTCCTCGATGCTCATCGAACCGGATGTATCGACGGCCAGCAGCAGGTCACGTCCCGATCGCGGCACGTCCTCTGGTGCGCCGAGCCATTGCGGTCTCGCCGCAGCGAGCACCAGCAATACCCAGGCGAGCAATGCAAAGGCGCGGCGCAGCCACGGTACCGCCGAGATTTCGGCCTGCTGCGGCAAAGCGACACCGAGGTGCGGCAGGTGCAAGGCGGTGCTGATCAGGCCGCGCGCGCGCGGCAGCAGGCGCGCGGCGAGAAACGGCAGCGGCAGCAATGCGAACAGCCAGGGCCATGCGAGCTCAAGCACGATCGCGTCTCCTGGGTACTGCCGCGCGCAGCCAGGCGCGCGCGAGGTCGAGCAGCGCCCGTGCATCGAGCGCCTGCACGGCAGGGTCGCCCGCACGCCGATACGGCGCATCGATGAGCAGCCGGCCGGCGCCGTGCTGGAACGCAGCGTCGCCATCGCCAAGGCGCTCGTCGAGGAATTTCAGCCAGGCATCGTCGCGCAGTCCCGCGGCCTGCGGTTCGATCAGCAGCGACGCGCGGCGAAGCAGCTGCGAAATATCGGCCGCCAGGCGCACCGAATCGGGCTGTGCCGACTGCGTTGCGGCGATACGGTCGAGTTCGGCGTAGATGCGCTTGCGCCACTGGCTTTCGCGACGGCGGCGCAGCAGCCAGCGCATCGCGAAAAAGATCAGCGCAACGGCAAGCGCTGCCAGCAGCCACCAGCCGGGCGCCGGAGGCCACCACGACGGTTCGGGCGGCAAATGGATATCGCGCAATTCGGGGCCGGACGCAGCGGCGCTGCTCATGTGACCACCGAGGAGTGACGGCTGCGCGCGAGCAGCGGTGCAAGTGCGCGACGCAGATCGGCGTGGCCGTCGAGATCGAGTACGCGGATGCCGAGCTTCTTGCACAGGCCGCGCAACTGCTCGCGCGAATCGGCGAAGCGTTCGATCCACGCGCTGCGCACCGCGCGATCGGAGAAATCCAGGATGCGCCTTGCGGGGCCAAGATGCAGTGCGTAGCGGCCCGGCGGCGGCGCATCGAGTTCGAGCGCATCGCGCAGCAGCACCAGCGCAATCTCGTGCCGGCCGGCCAGTTGCGGCAGCAGCTGCGCCGCTTCGGCATCGGTGCTGAAGCCGTCGCTGAGCAGGACCATGCGCATGCCCGGACGCAGCAGGCGGCGCACGCGCGCCAGCCCGCGCGAGAGCGGTTCCTGCATCGCGTTGTCGGCACTCGCGTCCCAGTCGCGCAGTGCGCGCAGCACGTGCAGTACGCCGCGACGGCCGCCGGCGGGCTTCACCTCGCCATTGATGCCGCCGCCGAAACCGAGCGCGCCGACGCGATCTCCGGCCGCCGACGCCATCCAGGCGAGCAGCGCCGCAGCGCGCGCGGCCTGCACGCTCTTGAAGCGCACGCGCGTGCCGAAACGCATGCCGGGATTGAGATCCATCGCAAGCAGCAGACCCTGCTCGCGTTCTTCCTCGAACAATTTCGTATGCGGCTTGCCGCTGCGCGCCGTCACGCGCCAGTCCATGTGACGGATCTCGTCGCCGGCCTGGTAGATGCGCGATTCACGGAAATCGACACCGCGCCCGCGCCAGCGCGAGCTATTGCCGCCGGCACGCAGGGCGGGGCTGCGCCGGTTGCGCGCCAGGCTCGCCCCATGCGCGAGCGCGCTCAGCGCGAGCAGCTCGTCGAGGGCGACACGGACCGAATTGTGAGTCGGCAAGGACATGATCTGGGCGACGGGGGTCGACGGCTGATCGTCAGCCATCGGCCCTGTTCATCAAGGCAGGGGTACGCGTTCGAGCAGCATCGCGATGACCTTGTCCGCGCTGACGCCCTCGGCTTCGGCTTCGTAGCTGAGCAGCACGCGATGGCGCAGCACATCGGCGGCGATCGCGTGCACGTCCTCGGGCGTCACGTAGTCGCGTCCGGCCAGCCACGCGTGCGCGCGCGCGCAGCGATCGAGCGCGATCGTGCCGCGCGGGCTCGCTCCATAGGCGACATAGCGTGCGATTTCGGCGCCGTAGGGGGAAGGATCGCGCGTTGCCAGTACGAACTGGACGATGTATTCCTCCAGCTGCGGCGCGAGATGCAGGTCGAGCACCGCGCTGCGTGCGGCGAACACTTGCTGCTGGCTGAGCATGCGCGCCGGCACCGGCTGCCTGCCGAGCGCCTCGCGCGCGCGATCGCGTGCGAGCTTGAGAATCGCCGCTTCGGCGGCGGCGTTCGGATAGTCGACGCGCACATGCAGCAGGAAGCGGTCGAGCTGCGCCTCCGGCAATGGATAGGTGCCTTCCTGCTCGATCGGATTCTGCGTCGCCATGACGAGGAACAGCGCCGGCAAGGCATAGGTATCGCGACCGACCGTGACCTGGCGTTCGCCCATCGCCTCGAGCAGAGCGGACTGCACCTTCGCCGGCGCGCGGTTGACCTCGTCGGCGAGGATGAGATTGTGGAAGATCGGACCTCGCTGGAACTCGAAGTTTGTCGTCTGCGGCCGATAGATCTCGGTGCCGGTCAGGTCGGCCGGCAACAGGTCCGGGGTGAACTGAACGCGATGAAAATCCGCTTCTATGCGCGCCGCCAGTTCCTTGATCGCGGTGGTCTTGGCGAGGCCGGGAGCGCCTTCCACGAGCAGATGGCCGTCCGCAAGGAGGGCGATCAGCAAGCGGTCGATCAGGGCTTCCTGACCGATGATGCACTGACCAAGCTCGGTGCGCAGCGCAGCGAATGCGGCAGATGCCGTAACGGGTTCGGGCATGTCCATAGGGGGTTGGCCTGGGAGATCGGGTAATCATCGCACGGCTTGCGTGCGCGGCCTCTGACAGCGCCGCGCGCAAATAGTTTTCCGTTCGGTAAAACTATTCGACCCCTCAGCCGCCGAGCACGTCGGCCAGCGCCATCGGCCGGCCGACCAGCCAGCCCTGCGCATAGCGGCAGCCGAGCTTGTGCAGGATTTCACGCTGCTCCGGCGTTTCGACGCCTTCGGCGATCAGGTTGCAGTCGAGGGCACGCGCCATCGCGACGACCACGCCGACGACCGCGACGCCGCGCGGGCGGCCGAGCGCCTTCACGAAACTGCCATCGAGCTTGATCTGATCGAAGTTCAAGGTCAGCAGGGGCCCGAGGTTCGAATAGCCGGTGCCGAAGTCGTCGAGTGCGACGTGCATGCCGGCCGCGTGGCAGCGCGCCAGCAGGTCGGCGACGCGCACGTGGTCCAGCACCAGACTTTCGGTGATCTCGAGCTTGAGGCGATCGGGAGGCAGGTCGCGCCGGCGCAAATGGGCGAGGATGCGCTCGACCAGGTCCGGCACTTCCAGCTGGCGGGCGGACAGATTCATTGCGATGAACGGCAGCGGCTTGCGGCCGCGTCGCCGCAGTTCCACCAGCATGTCGCAGACGCGTTCGAGCACGTACTCGCCGATCGGAACGATCAGCGAAGTCTCTTCGGCCAGACGGATGAATTCGGCCGGCGACACCGCGCCGCGTTCGGGATGCTGCCAGCGCACGAGCGCTTCGTAGCCGGCAATGTAGCCGCTGACGATTTCCTCGATGGGCTGCAGGCGAACCTCGAGTTCCTTGCGCTCGAGAGCGGCGCGCAGCTCACTCTCGAGGCGGATCTTGTCGAACGCGTGCGCATCGCCCGACGTCAACGATGCATTGCTGCGCGCGGAGAGATCGCCGGTAAGGGTGGCCAGAGCGGAACGGTAGCGCGTCAGCTGGCTCATCAGCAGCGCGCGCACGACCGGGTCGGCGGCAGCGAGGCGTTCGGCAAACTGGTCGCTGTCGATCGGCGTGAGCTGGCAGTCGCTCAGGGCACGCGCCGTCGCGGTGCGCGGCGAGTCGTCGATGACCGCCATCTCGCCGAGCAGCATGCCGGGGCCGAGTTCGCCCAGCACGCGACGCTCGCCGAACTGCATCGTGCTGATTTCGATGCGGCCGGACTCGATGAGGTAGGCGCCGAGCGGCGGATCCCCTTCGGCGAAAATGATATCGCCGGTCTTGAAGAGCTCACTGTACGGCTGCAAAGCGCGATTCCCCTGAGAACTCGCTTACGCGCCAGAAATCGGTGCGGATGATCCACCGATCGTACACAAAAAAAGGGCCGCATTGCTGCGGCCCTTCGTACCCGTATCGATACTTTTAGTTACCGCACACGATGGGCGGGCTGAACGAACTCTGCGAACCCGCGAAGTTGACCGTGGCAGTGCGCGTGGCATCCGCAGTCGACGCGAACACGCAGGAACCGCTGCCGAAGGTGGTCCCGTCATCGCTGACGAAACCGTTCGCCGTGATCGCGAACACCGCGCGGCCATTCGCATCGGTCGTGCCGCTCGCGGGATTCGGCGTCAAGGTCGCGCCGCTGCCGCCGGATGCCGTGCAGGTGGCCGCAATCGCCGCACCGGCGATCGGCGTACCGTCGGCCGCCAGCGCACGCACGGTGACACTTTTCGTCACGCTGCCGCTGCAGGTGATCGTCACGCTGTTCGGCGAAGCCTGCAGCGAGGCGATCTGCACGACGATGTCGACCGTGGTGGTCTGGCCCGCAGCACTCAGATTCAACGTGCCGCTGCTGCCGCCGGCTGCCGTGACCGGCAGGCCCGAGGTGACGACCGTGCCGGTGGAGCATCCGTCCGTGCCGGTCAGGTGCGCAAAGGCGCCTGTGCCCGCCGTGCCGTCGACCGAACCGGTGCCGGCCGTGAGCGTGAAGCTGAAGCCGACCTGGACACCCCGCAGCGCGACACCAAGTGCGTCGACCACGCAGACCGTAACGTCCTGGGTCTGGTCGCCGAGGATCGGATCCGGGAATGCCGTGATCGAAGCCGGAGCGACACCGGGGTAGACCAGCGTGCCGGCGTCGGTCACCCGGCGCGGACCATTCGTCACCGTGTCGATGCCATCGCCCTGGGCCCAGATCGCCACCGCATCGCCGATCGTGTTGATCGTGTAGTTCAGCGTCGCGTGGGCAACACCGATCTCGTTGGTGGTGGCCTGCGTGGTGATGTTTCCATGTTCCGAGCGGCCGATCAGATAGGGCAGCACCGGACCTGCGTTGACCAGCGCACCGGTCGTGTCGTTGCGGTTGAACGCAGGCGACGCCGTGATGCTCGTCTGGCTGTTCACGCTCGCAACGGTCACGGCACTCTCGAGATCGTCGTTGCCTTCGACCGCCTTGCCGAATACGAGCAGGGCGTCACCCGGACCGGCGCCACCGCCTGCAGTCCTGAAGGCACCCGTCGGAGCGCTGAAGCCAGTTGCACCTTCGACCGGATCGCCATCGAAACCGGACAGCAGGAACTGGTTGTCCTGATCGGAACCCGGCGCACCCACCGGCTCGTCCACCGAGCCGAAGCGGATCGGCGTTCCCGGAAGCACCGGGTTGCCCTGGCGGTCGGTGCCGAGCGCCGTCACGACCAGGCTGATCGTTGCGTCCGGATCAACCGGAATTGAAGTCGCATCGGTGGTCGCGTTGCCGGAAACCGAGTTGATCGTCAGCGCGTTCAATGCGGGCGCGAACAGCGGGGAGGTCACTTCCAGGCTGTAGAGCTTGCCATCCGAGACGATGACCGAGGTGGTCGTCGATACCGGATCCTGGATGCCGTTGCTGACATTGTTGTCGGCGCGATCAACGGTGGCGCGAATCTGCACAGGACCTTGAGGTGTTTGATCGCCGGCTTGCAGAGAGACTGCCGCAACACCGTGTACCGTGTGTGAAGACACCGACGTACCCTGCGCAGGACCGCTGACTGAGTTACTACTCAGAACCGCATTGCCCGCGTTGCCGACGATTTCAAACGTGACGTTGTCGACGCCGTTGTTGCCGCTGGCAGGATCCGGAATGAGCTGACCTCCACCATCCGTAACCGTTGCGACGATTGACGATGCGCTCGTGCCGCCTGAACTTGGCAGATAAATGCCGTTAGGTGTCGGTACAAGCGCGACATTAGCAGGCGCCGGTCCCACACCACTGGTTACCGTGAATATCAGGTTCGCGGTAACCGTGCGGCTCGTCGCAGGATCTGTTGCGGATACGACTAGAGTTGCCGTACCCGCAGTAAGGCGTGAATTTACGAAGACTGTTGCCTGACCGTTGATGCCCGTAATGGGGACGGAGCCGTACAAGTCACTGGTCGTGGCACATGCGCCAGAGGATCCGCTTCCGCCGCCGCTCGTACCTGACGCCAGGCAAGAAATCGCCGCCACGGTAATCGGAGAGATGCTGACCGCGATATCGTGACCATTGACGAGCGTACCGTCCGCATTGCGCCAAATGATCGTCACTTCCGCCTGGGTCGGCGCGCCACGTTGGCCAGGATCATAGCCTGCGGTATTCAGGGGCAAAGTCGTTGTCGTCGCCGTCAGCGTAATGGAACCGCTCTGCGGGGGTGACAGCGCACCGCCATTGCCGCCGCCGCCGCCGCAGCTGGCGATTGTCAGGCTGGCGAGCAGCAGCCCGAGGGTCTTGCCGAAAAATTTCATCATGATTCTCCAGGACTGCTTTTTTGCAATTCTTGCGTTTTGCGCGGCACGCTTCTGAGCGGCCGCCCACCCTATCTCGTCTTTATTGCACCGCGTCGCTGATGATGCGCGGCGTCACGAAAATCAGCAGCTCCGCCTTGGTATCGTTGCGGTCGCTGTTCTTGAACAGGTTGCCGAGGACCGGCAAATCGCCGAGCACCGGCACCTTGTTGATCGTGTCGGACTTGTTCACCTCATAGACGCCGCCGAGGACCACGGTCTGACCGTTGTCGACCAGCACCGTCGTGCCTACCTCGCGCCTGTTGATTGTCGGCACCTGCCCACCACCCGGCACATTCACGAAGCCTGCGACGTCATCCTTCTTGACGTTCAAGTCGAGATTGATACGGTCGTCCGCCGTGATCGTGGGAGTCACCTTGAGCTCAAGATTCACGTCCTTGAACGCGACCGTCGGAACCGTAGCGATACCTCCTCCGCCAGCCCCGGACGAATACTGCAGATAACCGACCTCCTGACCCTGCTTGATGTCGGCTTCCTTCTGATTCGCGGTGATCACGCGCGGACTGGAAATGACTTCGCCCTTGCCTTCCGTCTGCGCCGCCGACAGTTCCAGGTCGAGAAGGTAGTCGGCTCCCAGGATAGCGAGGCCGAAGCTGCCGGTTGGATTCGTTGCAGGCAGGTTGACGTTGAGCTGATTGTTTCCGCTGGGAACGAGCAGTCCCAATCCGATGGGATTGACGGCGGTCGCTCCCCCCGCGCGAGGATTCGAGATGCCAAGCCGGTTGTTCAGCACGACATTGTTCATCTGATCGACGCCCGTGAGCGTCCCCGTGGTCGTGACCACATTTCCATTGCTGTCCTGGTGTGCCCCGCTGATACCAAACTTGACACCCAGGCTACGCGCGAAGCTGTCATTCGCGATGACGATGCGCGATTCGATCAGCACCTGTCGAACCGGCCGATCAAGCACGGCAACCAGCTGGCGGATCTCCTGAATCTTCGCCGGAATATCGCTGACGAGTAGTGTGTTGGTACGGTCGTCATAGGAAACACTGCCGCGCGTGGAAAGAAAACCGCGCTGCTGGTTTTGCTGACCCTGTTGCTGCCCAGTTCCGCCCGGATTTGTCTGCGTGTCCTTGGTCAGCAACTGTGCGATGTCCTTCGCCTTGCCAT
>DASWPR010000150.1:0-2623 GCA_036398455.1 Dokdonella sp. | reverse complement strand
GGACGACGCCGGCACCGAGCCGGCCGCGCGACCGGTCTGGGTCGGTCTCGGCATCGCCGCGCTCTGGCTCGGCGTCTTCGCCTCGCTGCTCGCGCTCGTCTTCGGGTATGTGGCGCTGGCGCATCTGCTCGTGCGGCAGATGGTCTGGCTCGGCATCGTCGTCGCTTCGCTGTACCTGCTCATGCACCTGATCGAAGACGTCTGCGCGACCGCGCTGTCGTCGCGTGCCAAATGGGCGCAGAGCACGCTGGGTCTCGAGCCGCGCATGCTCGATCAATTCGCCGTTCTGTGTTCTGCCGCGTTCCGCGTCGCGGTGTTCCTGTTCGCATTGGTGGTCGCGCTGGCGCCATTCGGAACCGATCCGAGCGACCTCATCGCACGCGGATCGCAGGTCGGCAGCGGCCTGCCGCTTCCGCTCGGCAAGATCGAGTTGACGCCGGCAGCGCTGGTCGGCGCGATGCTCGTGTTCATTCTAGGCCTCGCCGTAGTCCGCATCGTGCAGCGCTGGTTGCTCGACAAGTACCTGCCGACGACCCGCCTCGATGCGGGCATGCGCAGCTCGGTGACGACCCTGCTCGGTTATGTCGGCGGCGTCATCGTGTTCGCATTCGCGCTGTCCGCGCTCGGCCTCGGCGTCGAGCGCATCGCATGGGTGGCGAGCGCGCTTTCGGTCGGCATCGGCTTCGGCCTGCAGGCGGTGGTGCAGAATTTCGTCTCCGGCCTGATCCTGCTGGTCGAGCGGCCCGTCAAGGTCGGCGACTGGGTCGTGCTGGACAACGCCGAGGGCGATATCCGGCGCATCAACGTGCGCGCGACCGAGATCCAGATGGCCGATCGCTCGACCGTGATCGTGCCCAATTCCGAACTCATCACCAAGACCGTACGCAACGTGACGCTGTCGAACGCCGACGGCCGCGTACGCCTGCGCGTGCCGCTGCCGCTCGACAGCGACGCCGAGTGCGTGCGCGAGGTGGTGCGCGCGGCGCTCGCCGCACACGCGGGCGTACTCGCCACGCCGGAGCCTTCCGTGCTGCTCGACGCGATCGAAGGCGGATCGCTGATCTTCATCGCGATCGCCTACATCGACAATCCGCGCCAGGCCGGTTCGATCCGCAGCGATCTGCTGTTCGACGTGCTGGCGCGCCTGCGTGCGCAGGGCATTGCGCTGTCGTCGCCGTATGACGTGAGGGTCAACCGGGTGTCGCGCACGGTCGATTCGCAGTGAACAAGATCGCGTGCGCCCTGCATAGCGAGCTCGCTGCACCGCGTTTCGAGTCAATGATCCGGCTATCGGCGCGGAATGCGTACCAACCAATAGCGCGCTGAGGCGACAGCAGCCAGCAGGCTCGCGAGCAGCATGTCGAGCCAGCCGGAAAAAGCCGGCACGGGAACTGGCGCGAGCGGCGGCGGCACACCCTGCTGCTCGAAGGCGCCGATGTCTGCCGCGGCTCCGAACACGCGCGGAAATTGCGACCCGCGTTGATCGAACAGCAAATTGGTCGCATTGCTGCCGGCATCGATCGCGGGACTTGCCGAGGCCAGCGCATGCGTGCGCGTCGACCCTCCGTTGTAGCCCAGCGCCAGCAACTGGGGATCCGCATGCAGAGTATCTGCCGGGAGACTGGTCAACGGAGCCGCGGGCCCAGCCAGATTGCTGCCGCCTTCGATCGATACGGAATTGGGACCGCCGTAGTGATTGTCGCGGTTGCCGACATCGCTGCTGTTGCCGAAGATGATGCTGCTGGCGAATGCGCTGCCCGGTGCGTTCAGCCAGATCCCGCCGCCGTCGAAGCCCGCGCTGTTCGCGGTGACCGTGCTGTTGCCAAGCTGCAACGCCGACGGCCAGCGCAGGAAAAGGCCGCCGCCGATGTCGGTGGCAGCGACGTTGCCCGATACGGTGCTGTTGAATACCGAAAGATCGGTGAACGTTGCGATGCCGCCGCCACGGACGCCGCTGAAATTCGAATCGACCGTCGAGTTGTAGACGCTGCCTCCGCGCACGGCGACGATGCCCCCGCCGATGTCGTAGCTGGGAAAATCGCCGTTGACTTGATGGTCGGCGCGGTTGCCGCTGATGGTGCTGCTCGCCAGCTGCAGCGCATAGACGAACGCGGCTCCGCCGAACGCCGCGGTGCCGGTGTGTTCGTGCACGCCGTAGGCGTGGTTGCCCGATAGCGTGCTGTTCGACATGGTCAGCGCATAGGCGTACAACGCTCCGCCGTAAGCGCCTTCGCCACCTGCATAGCAGTTGCTGACCGTGCTGTCGTAGAAGGAGAGATAGCCGGCCGAAGCGATACAGCCGCCGCCAGCTACGTCGAATCCGCTGGTGCGATTGCGGCCCTCGCTGATGGTCAGGCCCTGCACGGTCAGCGTGCCGCCACCGTAGTGCAGAAATACGCGGTCGAGCTGGCCGCCTTCGATCGCAAGGACGAAGCGGCCCGGCCCGTTCAGTACCAGATTGTCGAGGTTGATCGGGATCGCGCCGGTCTGCAGCGTGATCGTCCCGCAACGCAGCGCAGTCAGGTCGATGGTGTCGGCGTCGGCTGCGGCTGCGATCGTTGCGCGCAAACTGCCGGGGCCATCGTCGTTGCAATTGGCTACCGTGAGCGTCGAGCTTGGACCA
>DASWPR010000149.1:0-7882 GCA_036398455.1 Dokdonella sp. | reverse complement strand
GGTGCTGACGCCGATCACCAGGGCCTTGGCGATGCGGATGCGGGCCAGCCCCGCCTGCACGTCGCCCTGGCCGTACTCGGCCACATCGAACCAGTCGCTGGCGCGCGAGAGGTAGAGGTAGCTGTTGGGGTCGAAGTGGCGCACGAAGCGGCGCGCGTGGCCCTCGAGGTAGGACTCCACCTCGAACTCGCGGCCGAAGGGATCGTCGTCGCGCTTCTCGGGGTCCAGGCGGATGCGGGCGAAGCGGCCGTTCCATTCCATCGCCGAGCGGTAGGTGATCACGCCGAGCTTGCGCGCGATCGACATGCCCGCTTCCGGGTAATGCGCGTCGTCGTAGTGGCCGTTCTTCCAGTTCGGATCGAGGCGGATCGCCTCGCGCTGCAGCGAACGGATCGCGATCGCGAACGGCTGCGCCTGCGGTGCGGTCGAGATGCTGATATGCGCACGCGCGCTGCGCCGATGCTGCACGAGGTAGCCGAGCGCGGTCATGCCGCCCATCGAGTTGCCGAGCAGGCAGGCGAGGCGCTCGATGCCGAGGCCGCGCACCAGTTCATAGCTCGCGTTGGCGGCGTCTTCCAGGGTGAGTTCGGGGAAGTCCAGGCGGTAGGGTTCGGCAGTCGCCGGATTGTCGTCGGCGGGGCCGGTCGAGCCCTTGCACGAGCCGAGCGTATTGGCACAGATCACGAACCAGCGATCCGTGTCGATCGCCTTGCCGGCGCCGAGCATCTCTTCCCACCAGCCCGGCGAGGCGTCGGCTGCGTTCGACGCCGCATGCGCGCTCGGCGACAGCCCGGTCAGGATCAGGATCGCGTTGTCGCGCGCGGCGTTCAGCGTGCCCCAGGTTTCGTAGGCGACATGCGCGCCGGTCAGCGCGCCGCCGCGCTTCATTGCGAACGGCGAGGACAGGTCGAAATAGCGGCGGGCATCGGACATGCGGGATCGGGCGAAGCGAGGAAGGAGCGCAATGTAGCGAGGTGCGGCGGTGGCGCCAAGTCGAACGGCGCTGCATCGGTCTGGTAACGTACCGGTCTGCTTCCGCATCGCCGTCGCGCACGCCGGAAGACACGGGGTTGGGGCTTTGGCGCGTTCGCGCGCGAATCGGGGAATCGATGACCAGCATCTATCAGCTGAAACCGGCGTTTCAGGCATGCCTGCGGCCGCTCGTGCACGGGCTGGCGCATGCCGGGGTGACGGCAAACCAGGTCACACTGGCGGCGGTGGTGCTCGCTGTGGCGACGGGGGCGCCGCTGATCGCATGCACGAGCTCGCGTGTTCTTCTGCTGCTGCCGCTCACGTTGTTCCTGCGCATGGCGCTGAATGCGATCGACGGCATGCTGGCGCGCGAACATGGTCAGGCGTCGAGGCTCGGCGCGGTACTCAACGAACTCGGTGACGTCGTCGCCGATGCGGCGATGTATCTGCCGCTGGCCCTGCGCCCGGAATTTCCAGCGCTGCCACTGGTCGTGCTGGTCGTGCTCGCGATCATCGGCGAGATGACCGGCGTGGTCGGCGTGCAGATTGGTGCCGATCGGCGCTACGACGGCCCGTTCGGCAAGAGCGACCGCGCCTTCGTCTTCGGCGCGCTCGGTCTGCTGCTCGGGCTCGGCGTCGCCGCGGGCAGCTGGCTCACCGCATTGCTCTGGCTGCTCGCACTGCTGTCGGCGCTGACGATCGTCAACCGCGCGCGCCGCGCGCTGGCGCAGGTGCAGGCGGGCGAGGCCGCATGAACCTGCATCTGTGGGTGCAGCCGAACGTGCTGTACACGCTCGGCGCGATCGTCGCGCTGCTCAGCGTCGCCAGCGTCATCGTCGCCGTCATGCGTCGCGGCGACGACGCGAACCGGCATGCCGAGCTCGCCGCGCGGGTGAAGTCGTGGTGGGTGCTGGTCGGCGTGTTCGCATTCGCGATCGCGTTCCGCCGCGGTGTCGCGATCGCGTTCTTCGCGATCCTGTCGTTCCTCGCGCTGAAGGAATACCTGTCGCTGATCCCGACGCGGCGTGCCGACCGGCGCGTGCTGGTGTGGGTCTATCTTTGCGTGCCGATCCAGTACCTGTGGGTGTGGTGGCAGTGGTATCACATGTTCCTGATCTTCATCCCGGTGTGGGCGTTCCTCGGCATCGCGATGCGCATGGTGCTGCGTGGCGATACCAAGGATTTCCTGCGTGCGGCCGGCACCTTGCACTGGGGGCTGATGACGATGGTGTTCGGCCTCAGCCATCTGGCGTATCTGCTAGTGCTGCCGGACGGCAAGCCGGTGCCCGCGCACGGGGCGGCATTGCTGCTGTTCGTCGTGCTGCTGACCGAACTCAACGACGTGCTGCAGTACGTCTGGGGGCGCACGCTCGGGCGGCACAAGGTCATCGAGACGGTCAGTCCGAAGAAAACGGTCGAGGGTCTGGTCGGCGGCGCGCTGACGACGACCCTGCTCGCCTTCCTCCTGGCGCCGGTGCTGACGCCCTTGACGCCGATGGATTCGATCGCGGTCGGCTTGATGATCGGCTTCGGCGGCTTTCTCGGCGACGTCACCATCTCTGCGGTCAAGCGCGACATCGGCGTGAAGGATTCCGGTGCACTGATTCCGGGGCATGGCGGCATCCTCGATCGCATCGACAGCCTGTTGTTCACCGCGCCGCTGTTCTTCCATTTCATGGCGTATTTCTATTTCTAGGCCGCTGCGTAGATGCGCGCGTATCGGTGGCGCGGCTGCTCGCTGCCGGCGCCGGCAGTAAAAATGGATTCCCGCGTTCGCGGGAATGACGGCGGAAGGGACAAGGCGGACTGGGCATGGGGTATCTGTTGCGATTGTTCTTCTACGGCGTGCTGGTGCGCCTGGTCGTGCTGTTCGTGCTTGGCTTGAACGTGCGCCATCGCGAACGCCTGCCGGCGAAGGGGCCGGCGATCCTCGCGGCCAATCACAACAGCCATCTCGACGCGATGGCGATGATCAGCCTGTTGCCGCTGCACCTGCTGCCGCGCGTGCGTCCGGTCGCCGCAGCGGACTATTTCCTGCGCAACCGCGTGCTCGCCTGGTTCGCGCTCAACGTGGTCGGCATCGTGCCGCTCAACCGGCAGCGCCAGCACCTTCACGACGACCTGCTCGCGCCGGTCGCCGCGGCGCTCGATCGCGGCGAGATCCTGGTGTTCTTTCCGGAGGGCTCGCGCGGCGAGCCGGAGCAGCTCGCCGAGTTCAAGACCGGCCTCGCACGCATCGCCGAGCGCAGGCCCGAGGTGCCGGTGATTCCCGTGTTCACGCACGGTCTGGGCAAGGCGCTGCCGAAAGGCGAGTGGATGATCGTGCCGTTCTTCGTCGATATTTTCGTCGGCAGCCCGTTGCGTTTCACCGGCGATCGCGTGGCCTACATGCAGGCCTATCGCGAGGCCATGGCCGCGCTGGCCGCCGAAGCACCCGCCAGCGCCTGGCTATGAGCCTTGCGCGCGCGACCACCGCACCCGCCAGCTTCGGGTAAACCCTAGTTCTTCCGGCCCGCGCGCGGGTCTATGGTGGATCCTGGACGATCGCCCGCCTGGGGGGCAGCATGGACATCCAATCCGCATCGAAGGTACTGGATCGCGATTTCACTGCGTTCGACACCGCAAAACAGGGCGACGTCAGCAAGGCGGACGGCAGGATCAGCCGCGAAGACCTGCAAGCTGTCGCGCGCAACGACGGCGGCCGCTTCACCGGCGAGCAGCAGGAGACCGCGCGCTTTCTGCTCGACAGCGAAACGAGCCGCAGCTTCTTCGATGTCGGCGCCAGCCGCGGCTCGGTCGACGGCACCATCAGCCGTGACGATCTCAATGCCGCCAAAGACACCCTCGCGAGCGGATCGTATTACGACGAATTGCTCGACACCGCCGCCGGGCGCGGCGGTCGCGACGGCAATGTCAGCAACGACGACATCGTCGCCGCACTGAGTGATCCGGGTGTGCCGCAGGATCTCAAGAATACGTTGAACCTGCTGTTGCTCGCGCCGCAAGGCAGCCAGGGCATGCACGACGTGCTCAAGGGCCTGGACAGCAACGAAGTCGCCGCGGCGAGCACGCTGTACGGCATGCCGCAGTTCGCCGCGCTGTCCGGCTCGGACAAGCGGCTGGTCGCCGAAGCGATGCGCGACAGCGGCGGCGATCTGGCCGTCAACGCGAAGACGCGCGAGCTGCTCGGCAGCGCGCGCTTCCAGAGCATGACGCCGGGGCAGCGCACGGCCGCGCTGACGGAAATCGCGCTGGTCAACACGCCGCAGTTCACAGCGTTGCCGAAGTCCGATCAGGACCTGATCACGACCGCGGTGGCGACCGCGCGACCGGACGATCTCAACGCGGCCGCGAGCATCAAGTCGCTGCTCGAGAGCAAGGATTTCGCCGGGCTCAACGGGGCTGAAAAAACCGCCGTGCTGAGTCAGGTGCGCAACTATCCGGATTCGAAAGTGACCGGCAATATCCAGCGCATGCTCGGCAAAGGCTGGTTCAAGGACTTCGATATCGGCGACAAGCAGCGTGCGCTGAAACTGATCGCCTACATGTCCTACCCGCGCAGCGGTACCAACCAGACCATCCTCGACAACACGGTCGAGAAGTTTCTCGCCGCCGATGCGACGTATTCGCTCAAGATCGAAAGCCTGCCGGCGCCGCCCGGCAATGTGATTTTCGGCAATGCCAGCGATTCCACCATGCGCGTCAACGAGGATCTGATCAGCGCGGACAACGGCAAGCTGGAAAACAACCCGACGCATCCGGAGTGGGCGACGGGTCTGGCGGTCAATACCATCCCGCACGAGATCAACCATCTGATCAACGGGGACAAGGTTGCGCCAACCTACGACTATCTCAACGACGAATACCGCGCCTGGTACGTTGGCTATTCCGCCGAGAACGGACACCCGCCGAGCAACAAGGAAGCGCTCGAACGCTGGTCGTATTTCGTCAGCCCGGGCGGGGTCTATTATGATTCCGCCGCCAAGGACGCCTTGAACAATCCGGACGAGGCGGCCAAGATCTTCAACGAACTCTCGGCATTGAGCGGGCTCAAGGTGGATGCATCGAACTACAAGCAGGTGCTGGCGGATCTCGCAAGCGACACGGGCAAATACAAGACCGACCCGAACGGCCCT
The DNA here is from genome assembly GCA_036398455.1 of Dokdonella sp. Classification (GTDB taxonomy): domain Bacteria; phylum Pseudomonadota; class Gammaproteobacteria; order Xanthomonadales; family Rhodanobacteraceae; genus Dokdonella_A. Next base: position 2,774 of record DASWPR010000149.1, on the reverse strand, counting down.
GCCGTGGTGCCGCCCGGGAACCTGGACAACCGATGATTCCTCGCGCGCGGCGCGCGCTGCTCCTGCTGGGACTGGCCATGGCCGCGGCGGAGACCGATGGGAGAGAAGCAATGGACGAGGTGACGCGTGAGCGCATGGTGGCCGCTGCCGCGCGGACGTATCGCTGGAGCGCAGCCGATGTCGAGGTGCGTCCGCACGAGGAGCTGGATCGCGCCGGTTGCCGGTTCTTCATCGCGGTGAACACGCGGGAACCCGCGCACGTCGTCGGCAACTACGCGCTGCTGCCCGATCGGCGCCTGGCCGGCGTGAACCCGACCGGCAATGCCGCCGCTGCCGCGCTGCTGCAGGCCTGCGGGCAGGGAGCGCCTGCCGACTGGTGGGCGGATGTTCTCGTACGTTTCAGCGATCAGGTCGGTGGGCTGGTGCTGACTGCGGACGGCAATCCATTCGCGATCCGCAAGGTCAAGGACGCGGGCGTCGAGTTCGCTGCGCCTGTTCTGACACGCGACGACGCAACTCGGCTCAGCTTCTTCGTGATGGACATCGGCCTCGGCGTCCCTTCCCGCGTGCAGGCCGTGCTGTCCGACGATGGAACGCTCGACATCCAGGTGACGCCGGTGCAGGCGCCCGCACGCGCGGGCAACGGCCGCTGAGCCTTACGGGACGACGCTGTCGATCTTCAGCTCGATCGGCTCGCTGCGATGCACGTCGAGCGGCGCCGACAAAGTCTGCAGGTCGCCGCTCTGCGGCAGCGCGTTGCCGGACTTCGACACGCGCGCCCCGACGACCACCTGCGGGAACATCCACAGCTTCATCGTCGGCAGCATGCCCATGCTGTCGTCGAGCGCGACCGTGGCCGGCAGCTGGCCGGCCTTCAGGCGCTGGATCGCGAGCGGCATCGGCGGGCCGCTGGCCGCGCGCGCGAAGATGAACAGCGTCGCGTCCGGATCGAGCCGGTCCTTGAGCTTCGGATCGAGCGCGACCTTGACGGTCAGGTGGGCCGCCGCTGCGCTGCTGGAAGGCGGCGGCGCGCCGCCCGGCGCCTGCGCGTCCGCCTCGTCGTCGCCCGCCGACTCGGCCAGGGATTCGGGCGGCGCCTTGCCGTCGCGGCGCGCTTCGGCATCGGCGATCTGCTTCCTGACGCTCGCGACCACGTCCGAATCGGCCGGCAGCAGCGGCAGCAGTGCGTTCCAGCGCGAGATGGCCGCGTCGAATCGATTCGCCTGGTAGTCGCTGATGCCTAGCAGCCAGAGCGCGCGCTGGTTCTTCGGATCGGTCTTGAGGACGCTTTCGAGCAGCTCGCGCGCCTCGCCATCGATGCGATGCGTCGGTGCGGCGACGGCCAGCGCCTGCGCATACTCGACGGTCAACGCGCTGTTGTCCGGCGCGAGCGCATGCGCGTGCTTGAGCGCATCGAGCGCATCGCCTGGCCGGCCAAGGGCCGTGTAGGCGCGCCCGAGCAAGCCCCAGCCCTCGACATCCTCGGGATGATCTTTCAGGCGCTGCACCAATGTCGCGATCGCCTGTTCCATCTGCGGGCCGCGGTCGCCATGCGGCGGCGCTGCCGCGACGCGGTTGGCCGGATCGAGCGCCTGCGGCGCACCGACCAGGCGATACAGCAGCAGTGCCGAGGCCGGCAGCAGCAGCGCGACCAGCAGCAGCACCGAGAAGGTCAACCGCGAGCGCTGCGGCGCTGCGGCGACAGCGGCAGGCGGCGCGTCGATGGCCGCACGTTTCGTCGCGTATTCGTCGGCATCGACGACGCCGGCGGCCAGCGCCTGGTCGAGCGCGCGCAGCCGGCGTGCCGCCGTATCGGACGGCGAGGCGGCGCCCGCGCGTGCGTGACGCAGCAGCGGCACGACGATGCAGGCCAGCGCGGCCGCGATCATCAGGGCCGCGAGCAGGAAGAACATCGTCATTACCAGTCGTCCTCGACGTCGCTTGCCGGCCTTGCCGCCGTCTGCGTGGGTTTGCCGGCCGCATTCGAGCGGCGGCGTACGGTGACCAGTACCGCGCCGGCGCCGGCCGCCAGCAGCAGCAGCGGACCGAACCAGAGCAGCCAGGTACCGCCGTGCAGCGGTGGGTCGTACAGCACGAAATCACTGTAGCGCGCGGTCAGCCAGCGCTTGATCTCTTCATCGCTCTTGCCGGCCTGCATCTGCTCGAACACGTCGCGGCGCAGGTCCGCTGCGAGCGGCGCGTTGGAGTCTTCCAGGCTTTCGTTCTGGCATTGCAGGCAGCGCAGCTGCTTGGCGAGTGCCTGGAAGCGCAGTTCCTCGGCGCGGTCCTTGAACGGCAGCGGATCAATGGCGGAAGCAGGCAGCGAGAAGCCCGCCACCAGCAGCGTGAAGAGCAGCACGAGCACGCGAATTTTTTTGCCTCTCCCCTGACGGAACGTCGGGCGGGAGCGAGCCGGTTGCGCGACGCCGAAGCGGAGGCTCACTTCGCCTCCTTCTTCATCGCCGCGATCCGCGGCAGCAGCTGCGTCGCGATCACCTCGGGCGTGATCGGGCTGATGTACTTGTAGCGCACGATGCCCTGCGCGTCGACCAGGAAACTTTCCGGCGCGCCGGTCACGCCGAAGTCGATCGCGACATCGCCGGGCACGTCCGCGATGATCAGGTCGTACGGATTGCCGAATTGCGCGAGCCAGCGTTTCGCATCCGCCGGCGCGTCCTTGTAGTTGAAGCCGACCAGCTTGACGCCGAGCTGCTTGCCATCGCTCATCAGGATCGAATGCTCCTCGCGGCAGGCGAAACACCAGCTGGCGAACA
>DASWPR010000148.1:0-1680 GCA_036398455.1 Dokdonella sp. | reverse complement strand
GCGGCGGTCAGCCGTCCAGCGCTGCCTGGGTCTTCTTCGGCAGTTTCTCGCGGACCAGTTCGTAGGAGCGCCGCACGAAGCCGGCGAGCTCGGCGTGCTCGAAGCGCTCCGGTTCGGTCACGCTGACCCAGAACGCGCGTGCCATGTACGGTGCCGGACCCATGCCGGGCTGTTCGGTCAGTTCCAGAAAGCGATCGGTGTCGACGCGGAACGAGAACCGGCCGCGATCGGGACCGAGCGTGCACATCACCACGAACATCTTGTTCGCCACGCTGTGAACGAGATCGACCTCCCACTTGATCGAGCGGCTGACACCCGGCCAGCGCGCACACAGATCGTCGAGCTGCTCGACGCTCATTCCCATCGTTTTCGCCGCTGCCTTCATCCACCGATCCCCATGCAGTGGGCCGAACCCTAGCACGCGTTCCCCGGCCAGGTGCAACCCCGCGCGCGCGGACTGAACGGGCGGCCAACCTCCTCCGCCCGATTAGATGGCAAGCTCGACCGCAGCTGCGCATGCTGCGCGGGTGCAAAAATCGCTAGGCATGGCCAAATCTCCGCATTCAGCGACAGGTCCCTACCGCTCGGCAACGCGCCCGCCACGCCGGCGCAAGCCGCAGGCGCCGGCAGCGCGCACGGCACCGGCGGGCGAGCCGCTGCTGGCGCACGACGGGCGTCCGCTGTGCCTGCGCGCGATCCAGCCCGACGATGCCGCGGCATTGCGCCGCGCCTTCACGCGGCTGACGCCGGAGCAGGTGCGTGCACGCTTCTTCTACCGCATGAACGAGCTCAGCGAGGCGCTCGCCGCGCGCTTGTCCGACCCGGATCCGGAAACCACCGCCGCCTTCGTCGTCGTCGACGCCGAAGCGAGCGAAACGCCTGGCGAAATCCGCGGCGAAGCCCGTCTGCACGCCGACCAGGCGACCGCCAGCGCGGAATTCGCGATCGCGATCGATCCTGCGTTCACCGCGCAGGGGCTCGGCCGCGCGCTCATGCTGCGGCTGGCGCGGGAATGCCGCGAGCGCGGCCTGGTCGAACTGTGGGGCGATGTGCTGGCCGACAACTACGCCATGCTCGACTTCACCCGCCATCTCGGGCTGTCTTCGTCGATCGAACACGGCGACGAGGCCGGCGTCGTGCGCGTGCGTTTCGCGCTGGCCTAGGCAGCGCCGCCTCGTCTTTCGACATCGTTCCCGCGCACGCGGGGATCGAACGAGCGCTACGTGCGCGAGTGGCTCGGCAATCAGGCTGCCGGCGGCTATGTGCCGCCGTACGAGGAACTCAGGCCGTCGGCGCCGAGGCGGCTGCGGTGCCGCGCTGGCGCCGGCGTTCCAGCCACTCCTGCAGGTGCTCGAAGTAGATGTAGATCACCGGCGTGATGTACAGCGTGAGCAGCTGCGAGGTGACCAGGCCGCCGACGACCGCCAGACCGAGCGGCCGGCGCGCTTCGGCGCCGGCGCCGAAGCCGAGCGCGATCGGCAGCGTGCCCATCAGCGCGGCGAACGTGGTCATCATGATCGGGCGGAATCGGATCACGCTGGCGTCGACGATCGCATGTTCGGCGTCCTCGCCTTCGCGCTGCTTCTCGAGCGCGAAGTCGATCATCATGATCGCGTTCTTCTTGACGATGCCGATCAGCATGATCAGGCCGACCGCGCCGTACAGATCGAGGTCCTTGCC
>DASWPR010000147.1:0-13329 GCA_036398455.1 Dokdonella sp. | reverse complement strand
GCGATCGCAGTCAGCGCATTCGTACATACAATTTCCCACAAGGTCGCATCACCGATCACCGCATCAACCTGACGCTGTATCGCCAGCCGGATGTTCTCGACGGCAATATCGATGTCTTAGTCGATCCGCTCACGCCGGAATTCCAGGCCGATCAGATGAAAGCATTCGCCGGAGCCGAAACTTAAGTCGCTAGAGTTATCACGCGCCGGTGTGGCAGCATGGCGGACCTTCAGCAGCGACAGTGCGCGGGCGCGGTTCTTGTGCTGGCTGCGCTCGTCCTGGCATTCGACGACGATGCCGCTCGGCAGATGGGTGATGCGGATGGCCGAGTCGGTCTTGTTGACGTGCTGGCCGCCGGCGCCGGAAGCGCGGAACGTATCGGTTTTCAGATCCGCGTCCTTGATCTCGATCTCGTCGACCTCGTCGAGCTCGGGCAGGATCGCGACCGTGGCCGCCGACGTGTGGATGCGGCCCTGCGCCTCGGTCGCCGGTACGCGCTGCACGCGGTGCGTGCCCGACTCGTACTTCAGCCGCGAGAACGCCGCATTCCCTTCCACGCGCGCGATGACTTCCTTGTAGCCGCCGTGCTCGCCATCGCTGGTCGAGAGAATCTCCACGTTCCAGCGGCGCCGCTCGGCGTAGCGCAGGTACATGCGCATGAGGTCGCCGGCGAAGATCGCCGCCTCGTCGCCGCCGGTTCCCGCGCGGATCTCCAGGAACAGATTGCCTTCGTCGCGCGGATCCTTCGGAATCAGCAGGCGATTGAGATCGCTCTCGAGGGTCTCGCGTTCGTTCTGCAGCGTGGCGATTTCCTCCTGCGCGAGTTCCTTCAATTCCGGATCGCGCAGCATCGCCTGTGCCGATTCGAGCGCGCTGCCGGTTTCGTCGTAGGCGCGCAGCGCTTCGGTCAGCGGCGTCAGCTGCGAATGTTCGCGCGATACATCGCGCAGGCGCTTCGCGTCGGCGAGCACCTCGGCGCTTGCGAGCATGTGCTCGAGCTCCTCATGGCGTTCGGCGAGTTGTTCGAGTTTGCGTCGGATGCTGGGTTGCATGAGGAGAGGTCGCCGGGGGATTGTCGAAAGGTGCGCGCGCGGGACTGGCCGGGCGGCTTGCATGCACGCCCTGATGCGGGCGTGGCGGGCGCGTGCGGACACGGGTTCCGGCGTGCGCCGGAACGAAGCGGAGGGCGTCGCTAACGCTCGCGCTCGCCGTTGGCGAGCGATTCGGTATCGAACAGGCGCTCGGCCGCGCGCAGCAGTTCCTCGTCGCCGCGCAGCGCGGCGGCGCGCAGGTTCGCGCTCGGGGCATGCAGCAGCTTGTTGGTCAGTGTATTGGCGAGAAACGCGAGCGCTTCCTCCGGCGACTTGCCGCGCGCGAGCAGCGCCTGCGCCTTGGCCAGCGTCTCGTCGCGGCTCGCCTCGGCGACGCGGCGCAGGTCGATCACCGGATTGTGCGCATCGAGCGTGCGCCACCAGCCCATGAAATGCTCGACCGAGAGTTCGATCATCGCCTCCGCTTCGCGCGCGGCTTCGCGGCGCGAACGCATGTTTTCGTCGATCACCTGGCGCAGGTCGTCGATGGTGTAGAGGTATACGTCTTCGAGTTCCGCCACGGCCGGCTCGATGTCGCGCGGCACCGCGATGTCGACCAGGAACATCGGGCGGCGCCGGCGTGCGGCGATCGCGGCGGCGACCTGGGCGTGGCTGAGCACCGGTTCGCGGCTGGCGGTGGAGGCGATCACGATATCGGCTTCGGCGAGATGCTTGCCGAGGTCGGCCAGCGCGATCGCGTAGCCGCCGAAACGCGTCGCCAGCGTCTGCGCGTTGTCGAGCGTGCGGTTGGCGACGATCAGGCGCCGGACCTTGGCTTCGGTCAGGTGGCGCGCAGCCAGTTCGATCGTCTCGCCGGCGCCGATCAGCAGCACGCAGGCTTCGCGCAGGTCGGCGAACACGCGTTCGGCAAGCCGTACCGCGGTGAACGCGACGGAAACCGTGTTCGCACCGATACGCGTATCCGAGCGCACGCGCTTGGCCACCGCGAAGGTGTTCTGGAACAGGCGCTCGAGCGGGGCCTTCAGCGTGTGCGCCTCGCGTGCGAAGGCATAGGCGTCCTTGACCTGGCCGAGGATCTGCGGCTCGCCGAGGACCATCGATTCCAGACCGGTGGCGACGCGGAACAAGTGGCGCACGGCGTCGGCGTCGTGATGCAGATAGAGGAACTCGTCGACGCGCGAGCGGGTCAGTTCCTGATGATGATGCAGCCATGCCGCCGGTACGCCCTCGGCGCCGGGTTCCACCGTGCAATACAGCTCGGTGCGGTTGCACGTCGACAGAATCGCCGCCTCGCGCACGCCGGGTTGCGCAGACAGCTCGGCCAGCGCCGGCGTGGTCGCCTCCGGCGGGAAGGCGACGCGTTCGCGCAGCGCGACCGGTGCGGTCAGGTGGTTGAGTCCGAGGGCGACTAGGGCCATATGAAAAGTATCGCGGCAAACCTCGGCAGCGTGACCGGACGATTCCGCCGGTCGGGAAACTCGAACATGGCCGGCTCGCACAGGCCCGGCCGGCAAGCCTGCCGCCGAACGGGTGTGGCCGGATCGGCTAAGCTAACCGGCCTGTCGTCGGGGCGCTGCCCATAGGCCGCGCCGCCGCCGCGAATTGTGCGGGCGCTATCCCTTGATATCAAGCAAGACAAGGCTTTGCATGGCTTTCCGAATCGCATCGAGCGATCGATATTGGCAACCGCGTCATATCGCCGCGGGCGCGCTGGCTCTGTTCACCGCCGTGGCGCTCGCGGCCTGCGCGCCGGTGGCGCCGAAGGCGCACGTCGCCGGCTACGCGGTGAATCCGCCAGCGACGCCGGTGGCCGCCGAGCATGACCTGCTGGCGAAACTGCTGGCCGCGCAGTTCGCGCTGCAGAACAGCGACCTGCCAGCCGGCGCGCAAGGCTACGTCGACGCGGCGGAGCTGTCGCCGGACCCGGCGGTCAGCGAGGAAGCGACGCGGCTGGCGCTGTCGGTCAGGCAATGGCCGCTGGCGACGCGTGCATTGGCGCGCTGGCAGCAGCTGGCGCCGAAGGACGTTGGCGTTGCGCAGGCGCGTGCGTGGATCGCCTTGGGCGAAAAACGCAGCGACGACGCCTATGCCGATCTCGACGCGCTGGCGGCGCGCAGCGATCAGCAGAACTGGCGCCTGATCGCGCAGGCCCTGCTGAGTGCCGAGGACAAGGCCGCCGCTGCCCATCTGCTCGATCGCCTGGCGACTGCGCAACATCTCGGTGCGAAGGAGACCAACTGGGTCGCGGTCAGCCAGCTTGCCTTCAAGCTCGGCGACAAGGCACTCGCCCAGCGCCTGGCCGAAGCGGCCGTCACCCGCTTCCATGGCGGCGACGGCTACGCCTGGAGCGCGCGCCTGGCGCTCGATCGCGGCGACAAGGCCGGCGCGCGCGAGAAGTACTCCGAGGCACTGAAGCGGGATCCGAAAAGCCTGCGCCTGCGCGGCGGCTATGCGGCGCTGCTGGCCGACAGCGGCGACAATGCCGGCGCTGCGCGAGCGTTGTCGAACGGCCCGCAGGACGACACCACGTACGGTGCGCGCGCGGCCTATGCCGCTCGCGCGGACGACAAGGGCGCGCTCTCGGCGCTGTACCGCGAACTGGTCGGCGACAAGTCCGCGCGATCGAGCAAGCGCCTGTACCTGATGGGACAGGTCGCCGAGCTGGTCGACAAGCGCGACGATGCGCTGGAGTGGTATCGCGGCATCGGCGACGACGACGAGCACTGGTTCGACGCGCAGGTGCGCGAAGCGGTGCTGCTCGATCAGCTCGGACGGACCGACCAGTCGCTCGATTTCCTGCATCAGCTGCAGGCGCAGACGGCCGAGGACAGCGATCAGCTCGGCAATGCCTATCTGCTGGAAGCCGAAGTGCTCGCGCGGCGCCAGCGCGCACGCGATGCGATCGCGGTGTATTCGCGCGGGCTCGTCACGCTGCCGGACGATCCGCGCCTGCTCTATGCGCGCGCGCTGCTGGCGGTCGAGCAGGGCGATGTGTCCGGCGCCGAGCGCGACCTGCGCCGCGTGATCGAGCTGAAGCCGGACGATGCCGAAGCGATGAATGCGCTCGGCTACACGCTGGCCGACAGCAGCCACAAGGGCGATGCGAAACTCGGCGAAGCGCGCGATCTGGTGCGGCGCGCGATCGAGCTGAAGCCGAACGAGCCGGCGATCATCGACAGCCTCGGCTGGATCCACTATCGCCTCGGCGATCTCGATGCCGCGCTGGCCCAGCTGCGCCGCGCCTACGAGAAGCAGCCCGATGCGGACATCGCCGCGCACCTCGGCGAAGTGCTCTGGGTCAAGGGCGATCGCGACGAGGCGCGCAAGGTATGGGGTGAAGGCCGCAAGAAGGATCCGAAGAACAAGGCCTTGCTCGAGGCGATTCAGCGGCTGGCGACCTGATGTGCCGGCTTGCGCTGCGCGCCTTTGGTTGTGCGATGGCGGTGCTGCTGGCCGCCTGCGGCGGGCGCCAGGTCAGGCCGGTCGCTCCGACGGGCGACCTGCTGGCGCGCCAGGTCGTGCGCGAGCAGGCCCTTGCCGCGCGCATGGACTGGCGCCTGAGTGGGCGCCTCGGTGTCTCCGACGGCCACGACAGCGGCAGCGGTGCGCTGGAATGGCTGCAGCGCGGCGATGAATTCCGTTTCAGCGTGCATGCGCCGGTGACCGGCAAGACCTGGACCTTGTCCGGCACGCCGCAGCATGCGGTGCTGCAGGGGCTGCGCGAACAGCCGCTCGAGGGCGATGCGGCCGATCTGCTCGCGCGCGAACTCGGCTGGCAGGTGCCGGTCGCCGAACTGACGCGCTGGGTGCGCGGCATGCGCGCTTCGCCGCAGGCGCGCATCACGTTCGGCACGGATGGCCTGCCTTCCGCGATCGACGAGGACGGCTGGCACGTGCAGTACCAGGGTTACGACGCGGCATTCGATCCGCCGCTGCCGAGCAAGGTGTTCGCCAGCAAGGGCGACTACAAGGTGCGCCTGGCAATCCGCGACTGGGCGCGTCCGTGACGATGGCGCAGGGCGCTGGCCAGGCGGCCGCCTGGAGCGCATGGCCTGCGCCGGCCAAACTGAATCTGTTCCTGCATGTCGTCGGCCGCCGCGCCGACGGCTATCACTTGCTGCAGACCGTCTTCCAGTTGCTCGACTGGGGCGACGAGGTGCGCCTGCGCGTGCGCGGGGACGACCGGATCGAGCGCATCGATCCATTGCCTGGCGTGGCCGCGGCCGACGATCTTGCCGTGCGCGCCGCGAAAGCGCTGCAGGCCGCCGCCGGCGTGCGCCGGGGTGCCGATATTGCGATCGACAAGCAGATCCCGCTCGGCGGCGGCCTCGGCGGCGGCAGTTCCGATGCCGCGACGACCCTGGTGGCCCTGAATGCGCTCTGGGATGCCGGATTCGACGCCGACCAGCTGGCGGCGATCGGCATGACGCTGGGCGCCGACGTGCCGGTGTTCGTGCACGGCTGCAGCGCCTGGGCCGAGGGCATCGGCGAACGGCTGACGCCGCTGGCGCTGCCGGAGAGCTGGTATGTCGTCGTCGACCCGGGCGCGACGGTGCCGACCGCGGCGCTTTTCGCCGCACCGGAATTGACACGCAACGCGGCGCATCTGACAATTCCGCTCTTCCTTTCGGGCGTCGCGACGGGCAATGTGTTCGAGCCGGTCGTGCGCGAGCGCTTTTCCGCGGTGGCGCAAGCGCTCGACTGGCTGGCAGATCATGGCGCGGCGCGGCTCAGCGGTTCCGGCGGCTGCGTTTTCGCAGCGGTCGATTCTCGCGAAACCGCAATGGATATTGTGGAAAAATGCCCGCCCGGCATGCGCGCCCTCGCGGCACGCGGTGTCGCGCGGTCGCCGTTGCTGGCTCGATTGCAGGAATGGCGTAGCGTGGTGGCGTGAAGCAGGTCGGTGAAGCAGGTCGGAGTGTTTCTTGATCATGGCGGCGCCGGGGCTGTCGAGGCTGAACCCCTCGCGCCGGTCGTGCGACGCCGAAAAAGACGTGATTTGGTGGGGCGTCGCCAAGTGGTAAGGCACCGGGTTTTGATCCCGGCATTCGCAGGTTCGAATCCTGCCGCCCCAGTCAACCCAAGCGCTTGCGTGGCGAGCGCTTGGGTTGACCGCAGTGTGTTTCGGCAGCATCTGCCGGCCCCGAGGGGCCGGCGCCCCTGATTTCAGGGGACAACACAAACTTTCGCGCTTCGGCGCGGTGTGTCGGGCAGTTGGCGTAACGGAGCAGAGCGTGAACACCAACGTAGGCAATTCCGGCATGCTGATCTTCACCGGCAATGCGAATCGCGAGCTCGCCACGGCGATCTGTACCGAGCTGAACGTCCCGCTCGGCAAGGCCCTGGTCGGCCGCTTCAGCGACGGCGAGGTGCAGGTCGAGATCGAAGAGAACGTGCGCCGGCAGGAAGTCTTCGTCGTGCAGCCGACGTGCGCGCCGACGGCCGACAACTTCATGGACCTGCTGGCGCTGATCGATGCGCTGAAGCGCGCTTCGGCGGCCAGCGTGACCGCAGTGATTCCCTACCTCGGCTACGCGCGGCAGGATCGCCGCCCGCGTTCGGCGCGCGTGCCGATCACCGCCAAGGTCGCCGCCGAGATGATCGGCGTGGTCGGTACCGACCGCGTGCTGACGGTCGACCTGCACGCCGACCAGATCCAGGGCTTTTTCGATATTCCGCTCGACAACGTGTACGCCTCGCCGGTGCTGCTGGCCGATATCTGGCGCTACTACGCGAAGGACGATCTGATCGTCGTTTCGCCGGACGTCGGCGGCGTGGTGCGCGCGCGCGCGATCGCCAAGCGCCTCGACGACGCGGACCTCGCGATCATCGACAAGCGCCGCCCGCGTGCGAACGAGGCGACCGTGATGAACATCATCGGCGAGGTCAAGGACAAGGTCTGCGTGCTCGTCGACGACATCGTCGATACCGCCGGCACGCTGTGTGCGGCCGCCGCGGCGCTGAAGAAGAACGGCGCGCGCAAGGTCGTGGCGTACTGCACGCATCCGGTGCTGTCGGGTCCGGCGATCCAGAACATCAATGGTTCGGCACTCGACGAGCTCGTCGTGACCGACACGATTCCACTTTCGGCCGCGGCAAAAGGCTGCAACAAGATCCGTCAGCTCTCGGTCGCCGAGCTGCTCGCGGAAACGATCCGCTGCATCGCCTACGGCGAGTCGGTGAGTTCGCCGTACGTGGATTGACGGCGACGGCAATGGAGAATGGGCAATAGGGAATGGAACCGTCGGGAGCGCTGCTCTTGATGTCCCATTCCCGATTCCCCGCTTCCAGATTCAAACCCACTCCCCTGGTCGCGGGGGAGTTTCCCAAGCCGCCGCGAGGCGGCACCACTGCAATATAGGCATCACGAAAATGGCAAAGTCTCATCTCATCAACGTCGAGAAGCGCAACGACGAGGGCAAGGGTGCGAGCCGCCGCCTGCGTCGTGCAGGCGTGGTTCCGGCGATCGTCTACGGCGGCGAATTGAAGCCGGTCAGCATCCAGCTGCAGCACAAGGACGTCTGGCACGCGAGCCAGAGCGAATGGTTCTACTCCTCGATCCTCGACCTCAGCCTCGGCGGCGACGTGCAGAAGGTGCTGCTGCGTGACATGCAGCGCCATCCGTTCAAGCAGCTCGTGCTGCATCTCGATTTCCAGCGTGTCAACGAGAACGAAGCAATCCGCGTGCGCGTGCCGCTGCACTTCCTGAACCAGGAAGTCTCGCCGGCCGGCAAGACCTCGGGCATCGTGATCACGCACGAGGTCAACGAAGTCGAAATCTCCTGCCTGCCGCGCAATCTGCCGGAATACATCGAGATCGACCTGTCCGAGCTGGGCATCGACGACATCATCCATCTGTCGCAGATCAAGCTGCCGGAAGGCGTCGAGATTCCGGAGCTGCGCCTCGGCAAGGAACACGACCATGCGGTCGTCGTCGCCAAGGAAGTGCGCGAGGAAGCCGAGCCGGCACCGGCCGAAGCGGCTGCGGCCGAAGCGGCACCGGCGGCACCGGCTGCGAAGGCTGCAGCGGCCCCGGCCAAGAAAGACGACAAGAAGTAAGCGTCTGTTTCCGGCGCCGCCCGCGCATGCGCGCGGGCGGCGTCCGGAACGCGCGTGCGCACCATGGCGGGCTTGCGTCTCATCGTCGGCCTCGGCAATCCGGGCGCCGAACATCTGCGAACCCGGCACAACGCCGGATTCTTGCTGGTCGATGCGCTGGCGCAGCGCGAAGGCGCGCGCTTCGGCATCGACTCGAAACTGCGCGGCGAAACCGCGAAGATCTCGCTGGACGGGCATCCCGTCTGGCTGCTCAAGCCGATCACGTTCATGAATGCGAGCGGCGCCTCGGTCGGCGCGGCATTGCGCTACTGGAAGATCGAACCGGAAGAGATGCTGGTCGCGCACGACGATCTCGATCTTCCGGCCGGTGCGGCGCGACTCAAGTTCGATGGCGGCCATGGCGGCCAGAACGGATTGCGCGACCTGTTCGCGCATGTCGGCCACGGCAAATTCCATCGCCTGCGTCTGGGCATCGGCCATCCCGGCCACAAGGACCGCGTCCTCGGCTGGGTACTCGGGCGGCCCTCGGCGGCCGACGAGACGGCCATGCTCGACGCGGTCGCACGTTCGCTCGATGTGCTGCCTCTGGCGGTCGCGGGCGAATTCAACGAGGCAACCAAGCGACTTCACACGGCCGCGCCATGAGGGGCGGGCGGCACACGACAGCAACGCCGTGCTCGACCGCTCACCGCTGACAGGCCGGCATTCACAGGAATTCTCATGGGTATCAAATGCGGCATCGTCGGGCTGCCGAACGTCGGCAAGTCGACTCTCTTCAACGCGCTGACCAAGGCCGGCATCGCCGCGGCGAACTTCCCGTTTTGCACGATCGATCCGAACGTCGGCGTGGTGCCGGTGCCCGACCCGCGCCTGCAGGCGCTGTCGGCGATCGCCAAGCCGCTGAAGATCATCCCGACGTCGATCGAATTCGTCGACATCGCCGGCCTCGTCGCGGGCGCGTCGAAGGGTGAGGGACTCGGCAACAAGTTTCTGGCGCACATCCGCGAAGTCGACGCGATCGCGCATGTCGTGCGCTGCTTCGAGAACACTGACATCGTGCATGTGGCGGGCAGGATCGATCCGATCTCGGATATCGAGACGATCGATACCGAACTGGCGCTGGCCGATCTGGAATCGGTCGACAAGGCGCTGAACCGCGTCGAGCGCGCCGCCAAGGCGAACGACAAGGAGGCCCTCGCGCGCCGGCCGGTGCTGCAGAAGGTGCAGGCCGTGCTCAACGAGGGGCGGGCCGCGCGTTCGGCCGGCCTCGACGAAGAGGAAAAGGCCCTGCTGCGCGATCTTTTCCTGCTCACGCTGAAGCCGCTGATGTACATCGCCAACGTGAAGGAAGACGGCTTCGAGAACAATCCGTTCCTCGACAAGGTGCGCGAACGCGCCGCGCAGGAAGGCGCCGAGGTGGTGCCCGTGTGCGCGGCCATCGAAGAGGAAATGGCCCAGCTCGAAGATGCCGATCGCGACGAATTCCTGAAGGATCTCGGCCTCGACGAGCCCGGCCTCAACCGCGTGATCCGCGCCGGCTACAAGCTGCTCGGCCTGCAGACGTACTTCACTGCGGGCGAAAAGGAAGTGCGCGCGTGGACGGTCACGCGCGGCTCGACCGCGCCGCAGGCGGCCGGCGTGATCCACACCGATTTCGAGCGCGGCTTCATCCGCGCCGAGACCATCGCCTACGACGACTACATCAAGTACAAGGGCGAGGCAGGCGCGAAGGATGCCGGACGCCTGCGCCTGGAAGGCAAGGAATACATCGTCAAGGAAGGCGATGTGCTGCATTTCCGCTTCAACGTATGAACGCAGGCGGCGCCGTGCGGATTCGTCTCGCCGGTGTCGCCGATGCCGCCGCGATCAGCGCGCTGGTGATCGAAGCGGCGCGCCGCTTCGTGTTCCCGGACCAGTCGCCGGCCGCCATCGAGCACCTGCTGGCATGGATGGGCGCGCAGGCGATCGGCGAGCGCATAGCCTCGGGGCACCGTCATCATGTCGCCGAGATCGACCAGGCCGTGGTCGGCGTCGTCGGCACGCGCGACGATTGCCACGTGCACCTGCTGTTCGTCGATGAACGCTTCCAGCGGCGCGCGATAGCCCGCCAGCTGTGGAATGCCGCGCTTGCCGCCTGCTGTGCGAGCACCCGGCCGCCGGCCCGGATCACCGTGGCTTCGTCGGCCCATGCCGTGCCGGTCTATCGCCGGCTCGGTTTCGTCGACGACGGCGCGCCGGTCTGCAAGGACGACGTCGTCGCGATACCGATGGTATTCAGCGTGTCGAACGGTCCCATGCCTCGCTAGCCATGGCCGCGCGCGCAGGCGCTTCGAAACCGTCGGCGAAGATCAGGTCGATGGCAGCAGGGTCCAGATTCAAAGCCGCGGTGTTGTTGGTCGTCGCCGGATCGGACTGCGGCGGCGCGACGACCGCGGTCGCCGAGTTGCCGAGGGTACCGGTGGTGCCGGCGGCGACCGTGCCGTCGACGCTGAAAACGACCTGCGATGCCGCCGGGAGGCTGACGGTCTGGGCGATCGTGCCGCTGCCGCTCGCCGTGCAGCTCGCCGCGCCGCTGGCGGCGCAGGTCCAGGTCACGCCGGTATAGGCTTGCGGGAATGCATCGACGACGGTGACGCCCGGCGCGCTGGCGGGCCCCGCGTTGGCGACCGTGATCGTATACGTCAGCCCGGCGCCGGCGACGTAGGCGGGCAGGTCGGCGGTGAGGGTGACGCCGACATCGGCGACGGTCGAGATGGCCTGGCAGTTGACGACCGCGCGCAGCACCCAGTCGCCGCTGATGCCCACGGTGGCTGCGTCATACCACTGCAGGCCGGCACCGATGTCGCCGTACAGCGCGTTGTGGCCGGCGGTGATGCCGTCGGTGTCGCGCACCACGCTGGGGCCGACCGGCGCCGGCGGCGCATCGGCGAAGACGAAGGAAAGCACGAAGGTTTCGTCCTGCACGACGGGGACCATCAGCGGGATCGTGTTGTTCTCGTCCAGATAGCGGTATTCGTTGATGACGCCGTCGGTCAGCACCGGGCCGCCGATCTCGACGGCGAGACTGCCCGGGTTCGGAAACGTGCCGGCGCGATAGATATCGAGCGAATCGCCCAGAACCTGATCCGCGGTGCCGTCCTGCGAGCGCCAGAACACCTGCGCGGCGACGATATTGCCGTCGCAGGGCGTGGTCAGCCAGGAGGCCGCGCCTTCGCCGGCGGCGAAACCGGTGACGATGACGCCGCTGCTGTTGTCGCCGAGGGAATCGTTGCTGACGGTCACCTCGTTCGCGTTGGCGAGGCCGGCCAGGGCGAGCGCCAGCCCGAACCCTCGTATCGTTGCCATGCTCGTGCTCCCCTCCTGCGCCCCCGCGCGTGCGCCTTCAGCTTACCGTGCCGGCGCGCCGCCGCAACGCGACCGCAATCACACAAGGACGGTCCAAGCCCCTAGACTACGCGGCCGCGATCTTCGAGGTCCGCCCGATGCCCGGCCAGCAACGCGAAGTCGAGTTCCGCTTCCTCACCGAGCCTTCCGACGTCAATTTCGGCGGCAAGGTGCATGGCGGCATGGTGATGAAATGGATCGACCAGGCCGGCTACGCCGGGGCGGTCGGCTGGAGCGGGAAATACTGCGTCACGGCGGCGGTCGGCGGCATCCAGTTCGTCGCGCCGATCCTGATCGGCGACCTCGTGACCGTGCGGGCGAAGCTGATCCACACCGGCACGTCCAGCATGCATTTTGCGGTCGATGTGGCCGCACGCGACCTGAAAACGATGGACGAGCGCGTCGCGACGAGCTGCGTCATTTCGTTCGTTGCGCTGGATCGGGCCGATGGCAAGCCGACGCCGGTGCCGGCATGGGTGCCGCTGGGCGAGGAAGACCGCCGCCTGGCCGACTACGCGCGGCGCCTGATCGAGCTGTCGAAGACGATGGAGGCGGAAGTCGCGCGCTTCCGGCCCGTGCTGCCGCGCCAGACGCCGGTGGAGGGCGCTTGAAGGCATCCGCGCAGGCGGATTTTCCCTTGCCATATGTCTTGACAGTACCCCGGGTCGGCCACGACAATGCGCGGCTCCGTGCCCGAGGAACAATCGAGGCGCGGGTTGGAGCAGAACGCGCTGGATGTTGAGTTTCGCAGGAATGCTCGGGCGGTCGACTGCGGCAGGTCGTTTGATCTGTCGGTTTCAGGGTCGTTCGAGCCGTATTTGCAGGAGCGAACGTGAGAGCGCGACGCGAAAGCGGCGCGACGAAGGACGCAGGGCCGGATGCCCGGCGTTGTCCATCTCCCGCCGGTCACGCAGGACGAGTTTGTTTTTCGGAATTGTTCGGAGGGATACCCAAGCGGCCAACGGGGGCAGACTGTAAATCTGCTGGCTCACGCCTTCGGTGGTTCGAATCCACCTCCCTCCACCACAGTTCTGGTTTGACCTTCCGTGGATGCGAACCACCGAAGGGGGTTCGACAACATCGCAGGAGCGATGTTGAACGCGACGCGAAAGCGGCGCGGCCCCGGAGGGGCGGAGGGCAGGATGCCCGCCGGAGTAATCCAGCCTTCAGACATTCCGATCGGAGTTTGCGGTCGGGCTGGAACGAATCCTCGAAGTTCAGGTCGAACTGCACTTCGTGAGTTGAGCGTCAAACGATGGCTTTACCGCCCATCGGGCAACACCCAGGCAATTCGCTCCGGCGCGGGAGTAGTTCAATGGTAGAACTTCAGCCTTCCAAGCTGATTGTGCGGGTTCGATTCCCGTCTCCCGCTCCATAAGATCGGGCCGCACACAAGGTTTTTGCACCATTTGAAAAGTCCGGCAGGACGCCGGTCTGTTCTTCGCGGTCAGGAGGACCGCATGAAATTCGTAAAGTCCGGCAGGACGCCGGTCTGTTCTTCGCCGCCATGGAGGATGGCTCAAGCAACTGCTCACGTAGCTCAGTCGGTAGAGCACCTCCTTGGTAAGGAGGAGGTCGATGGTTCGATTCCATTCGTGAGCACCATCCTGCAGCCGCAGGTCGCAGGATCGCAGTCTGGTTTTTTTTGAGTTCGCCACCACTTAAGTACGTTTCCATCAGATCGGGGTTTCGGCATGTCCAAGGAAAAATTCGAGCGCAAGAAGCCGCACGTGAACGTGGGCACGATCGGCCACGTTGACCATGGCAAGACGACGCTGACGGCGGCGCTGACGAAGATCGGCGCGGAACGTTTTGGCGGCGAGTTCAAGGCGTA
>DASWPR010000146.1:0-3744 GCA_036398455.1 Dokdonella sp. | reverse complement strand
CTATTGTCGTACGCCCCTCACGGCCGTCATACGGCATCCCCCGCCGTCGTACGTCACCCACTTGCCGTCATACGGCATCCACGGCTGTCGTACGCCACCCATTGCCGTCACGGCTGTCGTACGCCACCCGTTGCCGTCATTCCCGCGAAAGCGGGAATCCATTGGCCTTGGCGAACGTCGGAAGCAAAATGGATTCCCGGTTTCGCGGGAATGACGTCTGGTTTTTTTTAATCAATCCGACGTCGGGTCCTGATGAGTCAATCCATCGAACGCCCCGATCTATCGATTGCCGCGAATTCCCTACCCGCCCCTCACAACGTGTCGAAATGCGTGATCGCGTTGAACACCAGCGCGTAGGCGCCGATCGTCTCGCCGCGCCAGATCGGATTGTTCGCGAACAGCAGCACGTGGCCCTTGCCGTAGCGTGCGTCGACGACCGCAGCGCGTTCGGCGATGTTCTTCGCGTTGTCGAGCAGGCCGGAAATCAGCAGCGATTTCGAATCGGCGAAGCGCACGATCGCCTTCGGACGCTGGTCGGCCGGGATCACGTACGGATTGCGCCGCTGCTGCTCGCCATTCAGCGGCAGTGCTTCCCACGGCTTGGCTTCCGGCAGCGGCGGCGGCTCGGCATACGCGCGGCCTTGCGGGATATCTGCCTCGGCCGGTCCGCCGCGGCCGGTCTCGCGTTCGAAATCCTTCTTGTTCGGAAGCTTGCCGTCGCCGGTGACGAGGTTGGACAGCATGAAGGACATGCCCTCGGCGCTGTACAGCGGCAGGCGATCCTCGGCGTAGCCCGCCGCGATCGGCGTGCTGGCGCGATCGACGAACTGCGCTTCGAGAATGCTGCCGACGATGCGCAGGTCCTTCGCCGGCGTGATGGTGACGCCCGGCGCCATGCCTTGTTCGATTGCGAAGCGTGCGGTGTCTTCCGAGGTGATCAGCAGGCCGCCGTCGCGCACGAACTGCTTCAGGCGTTCGACGCCTTCGGCACCGAGCCCAGGCCGGATGTCGTCGGTCGAGTCGATCGTGCCGAGGTTCGGCGTCAGCCGGGTGGTCTTCCAGGGCATCCCGTTGCCCCACATCGGCAGGCCGTCGACGATGCGTTGCGGGTTCGCGCCGACCGGGCCGAACAGGATCACGTCGTACTTCGCGTGCAGGTTGCGGATGCGCGCGACATCCTGCGTGCTGATGTAGTCGTACTTCACGCCGAGCTGGTCGAGCGCCATGCGCCACCAGCCTTCGGTCTGCGTGTGCAGCCAGGTATGCATCAGTGCGATACGCGGCAGCTTCGTCGCGGCGACGTCGATGCTCGCGAGGCCCTGCGCCGGATCGATCGGCTGCGTGATCGTCTGCATCGGCGCCCTCAGCACCGCGACATCGACGACGCGCACGACCTGCACGTTGAACGAATCGCCCATCGACCAGCCGGTGTCGTCGTAGGGCTCCTTCTGTGGATCCTTCGGCGACCAGTACTGGCGATCGAGCAGCGCGTCGGCGATGCGCGAGTACGGCTGATCCATGCGCACGACGTAGCTGCCGGCGGGAAACGTGCGCGGCTCGGTCTTCGGCGGCTCCGGCTTCTTCGCATCCTTGCCCGGCTTGTCGTCGCCGTCATCTTTTTCGTGCGCCTTCTTCGACGCCGGCACCAGCACCGTCATCGGCGCGGTGGTGTGGCTGATCTCGGCGTGCTGGAGCTGCAGCAGGCGCAGCAGGCGCGCCTGCGATCCGCTGCGTTTCTCGTCGGCGGGCAGCACATAGGCGGCCGGGCCGCCGGCACCCGGTTTCTCGATCGAGCGCTTGCTCTTGAGGTAGTAGTTCCTGAGGAACTGCGGCCCGTTGTCGGCGAAATAATTCAGCGCCGTCAGCAGGCCGCTTTGCTCGTAGTTGTTGTTGTCGCGCTGCGACCAGATCACTTCCGGCAGCGGCGGATTCGGCCGGTACCAGGTGCGCTCGTACTGCGACGGCGTCAGCGTGCGCTTCTCGGTATCCGCGCCGGCGTTGCCGAAGGTTTCGTACAGGCGGCTGATGCCGTTGTGCATCGCCGCCATGAACATCAGGTAGCCCGGGCTCCAGGTATCGAACTCGCCGTGGGTGAACACGCCGGGCATGCCGAAGCGCGTCAGCTGCTGCACGTTGTCCCAGCCGAGCTGCTGCCATTCGTTGGTCAGGATCGGGTCGATCCAGGCGTTGTACGGGCCGTCGCCGACCGTGTTGTCGTACAGGAACGGCACCGATTCGTGCAGGTCGTGCAGCACCTGCGCATGCCAGCCGACGTAGGTATCGAGCACGTTGCGGCTGAGCTTCAAGGTCAGCGTCATCGCATCGCGATTGTTGTCGTGCGCGACGTAGTGGCCCCAGTAGATCAGCGGCGGATATTGCTCGCCCGGATGCGCCAGGTGCCAGTTGTACAGGTCGACCATGCGGTCGCGCCCGTCGGTCTCGACCACCGGTGTGATCAGCGTGACGACCTGCGAACGGATCTTGCGGATATACGGCGCATCGTCGACGGCGAGGCGGTAGGCCAGTTCCATCAGCGCGGTCGGCGCGCCGGTCTCGGTCGAATGGATCGTGCCGGTGATGTAGTAGACCGGCGTCGACTGTGCCAGCAGCCGATCCGCTTCCGCATCGCCCTGCGTCAGCGTGCGCGGGTCGCCGAGCTGGGCCAGGCGCGCCTTGTTCGCATCGAGATCGGCGAGCAGCTTTTCGTCGGCGATGGCGACCGCGATCATCTCGCGCCCCTCCTCCGAGGTGCCGATGCTGAATACCTTCACGCGCGGACTCGCCTTGGCCAGCTCGCGGAAGTAGCGATGCACATCGGCGGTATACGGCAGCCAGTTCGGCGCGCCGGGGATGTGGCCGAGCACCTTCGCCGGCGTCGGCACCGTCGCCGAGGCCGGCAGATAGTCGGTCAGCGGCGAATTGAAGCTCGGGTCGGTCGTGTATTCGCGGATGCTCGCCGTGTAGGCCTGGTCGATCGGCTGGGCCGGATCGCGTGCATACCCTGTGGCAGGATCGGACGCAGCAGCCGCGGCGCGAATGATCGACAACCCCAGAACCAACCCCAGCAAACCCCGGCTACGACGATGCATGCGCTTCCTGCCCCTCATGGTGGACGCGCGACTGTGCCAGAACCGCAAGGTCCCCGCAGTGGCCGAAGGTACTGGCTGCGCGATCGCCGGCTCGTCGCGCCGGCGATCCGACTACTTCGGCGAGGCGTCTGCCGCGGCCAGCTCGGGCACCACCGACCAGCCGCCGCCGAGCGCGCGGATCAGGGCCACGCTCGCGCGCAGCTGGCGCGTGTCGAGGTCGAGCTGCTCGCTCTGGATCTGCAGCGCGGTCGTCTGCGCGGTGACCACATCGAGATAGTTCACGGCGCCTTCGCGATAGCGTGCGGTCGACAGATCCAGCGTCTGTTGCGCGGCCGTCACCGCCGAACGGTCCGCACTGGCGGCATCGGCGTAGTGGTGCAGCAGCGCAAGATTGTCCTCGACCTGCTGGAACGCGGCCACGACGATGCCGCGATAGCTGGCGCCCTGCTCGTCCAGCTGCGCCTGCGCCTGCGCGACTTCGGCCTTGCGCTTGCCGGCGTCGAACAAGGTCAGCAGCAGCGACGGGCCGATCGACCAGTAGCTGTTCGGCGCCTTGATCCAGTTGCTGCTCTGGCCGCTCTGGAAACCCGCCGCCGCGCTCAGCGTGATCGCCGGGAAAAACGCAGCCCGCGTGACACCAATGTTTGCATTTGCT
>DASWPR010000145.1:0-11844 GCA_036398455.1 Dokdonella sp. | reverse complement strand
CGGCGTCGCGTCGACGATGCCGTACTTGTCGGTCTGCGCACGCGGCACTTCCTCCACCGCGATGACGCCGGCATTTTCCGCGGCGGCCAATTCAGCCATCTGGCGCAGCGCGCCGGGGCCTTCGCCGGTCCAGATCAGATCGTCGGGCAGCACCACGCCGAACGGTTCGTCGCCGACGACGGGCTTGGCGCACAACACGGCATGGCCGAGGCCGAGCGCTTCGGGCTGCGTCACGAACACGCAGCGCACGTGCGCAGGCAGCGTACCCTGCACCATCGCGAGCAGATCCTTCTTGCCCGATTGCGCGAGCTTCGCCTCGAGCTCGTACGCCTTGTCGAAATAGTCGGCGATCGCATGCTTGTAGCGGTTCGTCACGAAGATCAGCGTGTCGGCACCGGCATCGACGGCTTCATCGACCGCGTACTGGATCAGCGGGCGGTCCAGCACCGGCAGCATCTCCTTGGCGACGACCTTGGTCGCCGGCAGGAAGCGCGTACCGAGCCCGGCTACCGGAAAGACGACTTTTCGCAAACGTTGGCTCATTCCCTATCCTTCTTCAACGTGTTCCAAAAGCGACGACCACGCCATCGCTCTGCGCGCCGCCGGTCGCAAACTCCGGCAGCAGCTGGTCGAGTATCTTCCGCAGTGCCTCTTCGTCGAACTCGCGTACGGCAAGTTCGCCATGTCGCAGCTGCGCGCTGAGCAGGCTCCAGGCCATGCTGCGCGGCTGCGCGAGGAAAATCTTCGCATGCGCGGTATCGCTGTACTTCTCCTGCGGGTGTAACAGTTCCTCGAACAGTTTCTCACCCGGGCGCAAACCGGTATAGACGATCGCGATGTCGTCGCCCTCGTGCTTGCCGGCGAGCCGGATCATCTGCTCGGCGAGATCGCGGATCTTGATCGGCTCGCCCATGTCGAGCGCGAAGATCTCGCCGCCGTTGCCGAGCACCGAGGCTTGCAGGATCAGCTGGCAGGCCTCCGGTATCGTCATGAAATAGCGCGTGATCTCCGGATGCGTGACGGTGACCGGACCGCCGCTGCGAATCTGCTCGCGAAAGCGCGGCACCACGGAACCGGCCGAATCGAGCACGTTGCCGAAGCGCACGGTGATGAAGCGCGTGTCGGACTGCTGCGCGAAATTCTGGCAGAACAATTCCGCGACGCGCTTGCACGCGCCCATCACGCTGGTCGGATTGACCGCCTTGTCGGTCGAGATCAGCACACAGCTGTCGGCGCCATGGCGATCGGCCGCTTCGGCGACGACCTTGGTGCCGAGCACGTTGTTGCGGAACGCCTCGCGCACCTGTCCCTGCAGCAGCGGCACATGCTTGTAGGCCGCCGCATGGAAGACCACCTGCGGCCGCGCCTGGGCGAACACGCGCTCGCAGGCGACCGCGTCGCCGCAGTCGCCGATGCGCGCGTCGAGAAGCAGGTCCGGATAGTCGCGGCGCAGTTCCTGCTCGATCGTGTAGAGGTTGTATTCGGACAGCTCGAACACGGTCAGCGACTCGGCGCCGAGGCGCGCCACCTGGCGGCAGAGTTCCGAACCGATCGATCCGCCGCCGCCGGTCACCAGCACGCGCTTGCCGGCCAGACGCGTGCGGATCGCGGTCCAGTCGAGCTGCACCGGTTCGCGCCCGAGCAGGTCCTCGATCGCGACTTCCTTCAGTTCGTTGAAGCTGGAGCGGCCGGAAACGACGTCTTCCAGGCGCGGCACGGTGCGGAACGGCAGGTCGCAGGCTTCGCACAGTTCCACCGCGCGGCGCATCTGCAGCTTGCTCGCCGCCGGCATCGCGATGACGATCATCTCGGCGGCGGTTTCGCGCGCGAGCTGCGGCAGCTGGTCGAGCGTGCCGAGTACCGGGATTGCGTGCAGGCGCGAGCCGCGCAATTGCGGGTTGTCGTCGAGGAAACCGACCGGCGCATAGCGGTTCTCGCGCCGCAGATCGCGCACCAGCGCCTCGCCGGCCTTGCCGGCGCCGAGGACCAGGATGCGCTGGCTCGGCGTGCGCGTGACGAAGTCGAGGCGGCTGTCTTTCCAGTAGCGATACAGCAGGCGCGGTCCGCCCAGCAGCACCGCCAGCACCAGCGGGTAGATCGCCAGCACCGTGCGCGGCACGGTGACCAGGCGGTTGTACAGGAACAAGGTGATCGCCGCGGCAAGGGCGCCGAGCACGCAGGCACGGAAGATGTTCCAGATATCCGGCACGCTGGCGAAGCGCCACAGGCCGCGATACAGACCCGTCCACCAGAAGATCAGGCCTTGCGCGCAGAGCACCAGCCAGACTTCGGTATCGAACAGCGAAACCGGCGAAGGATTCGGCGCCAGCGACCAGCGCAGCATGCTGACCGCGGTCCAGGCAAGCCACACCATTACCATGTCGTGCGCGACGACGGCGAGGCGCGGGTGGATGCCGGCGATCGTTCTACGCAGCAGCATGACGCCCCCGCCTGATGACGGCCGCGAGGCACCAGCGCTTGCCGAACCACCAGACGGCGACGGCGAGCGCGTAGACGGCAATGGCCGCGCCGATACCGAACGACGACGGCGCCTCGAGCGGCAGCGCTTGCGGTGGGAGTGAACGATTCATCCAGCCAATGACAGGCAACACGATCAGGAGGTTCCATCCCATATAGAACGCGACGACGCGCGCGTGCGAATGGCCGCACCGGACCAGCCACTGGTACAAGTGCTCGCGGTGCGCACTATACCAACGGCGGCCTTGCAGCATGCGCGAGAGCAAGGTGCAGGTGGCGTCGGTGACGAAGGCGGAACAAAGCACGAGCCCGCTCGCCGCCGCGATCTTCGGGGTTGCGATCTGCCACAGCACCGCGGCCGCGATCGCGAAGCCGAGCACGCCGCTGCCGACGTCGCCCATGAAGATGCGTGCGCGCGGGAAATTGAACGGCAGGAAGCCGGCGCAGGCCGCTGCGGCAACCAGCACCAGGGCGCCGCCCTCCGCACCGCGCCACATCAGCAGGGCGGCGAGCGCGCTCAGCACGAAAATCGACTGCAAGGTCAACAGGCCGTTGATGCCGTCCATGAAGTTGTGCAGGTTGATCGACCAGACGATCGCGAAGGTCACCACCAGCGCAGCGAAGGCCGCCAGCCCGAGACTGCCCGATGGCGCATCGGAAACGGGAAGCACGAGCAGCAGCAACAGGGGGCCGCCGAACACCCACGCCGCCGCGATGGTGTGCATCGCCAGGCGCTTCAGTGCGGAAAGCCCGCCGTGATCGTCGAGCCAGCCGACCAGCGCAAGCCCGATGACCGGCGGTGCCAGCAGCAGGCAGCCTGGTGTCGAGTACAGCGCCAGCACAAGGCCGCCGCTGAGCATCGCCGCGACGATCGCGATGCCGCCGCCACGCGGCGTCGGCACGCTGTGCGAGCGGCGTCGGCCGGGCAGGTCCAGCAACTGGCGTCGTCGCGCGTAGCGGATGGCGAGCCACGTCAACGCCGCCGACAGCGACGCCGTCGCGAGCAGCAATGCGATCAGGCCGGTGCCCGCGTACGCATGCACGTCGACCGACACGCGCCCTACTCGCCCACCACGCCGTGGATCGGCCGCACCGAACCCCAGGTCTTGCAGCTCGGGCATTGCCAGTGGTGCGCCTTCGCGCCGAAGCCGCAGCGGTTGCAGCGATACATCGCCTTGCCTTCGACCAGCTTGCGCGTGAGATCGCGCAGGATCAGGAAGTTCTCGCGCGCGTCGCCGCTGGCGGTATGCAGGTTGACGTCGATCAGGGCCATCAACGCGCGCACCGAGGGGCGCTGGCGCAAAATGCGGTTGAGGAATTCGACCGCCGCGACTTCGCCGCGCGTGGTCGCATACAGCTTCGCCAGCGCCAGCACCGGCGAGACGCCCTGGTAGCGCTCGGTGATGTCGAGCAGGAATTCCTCGGCGCGCTGCATGCGCTGGGCGCGCGCATAGCAGTCGAGCAGCGGCGAGAGAATCTCCGGCACGTAGTCGACATCCTGCTCGGCAACCCGCTCGAAGGCATGGATCGCCGCATCGAGATGGCCGGCGGAGGATTCGATATGGCCTTCGATCATGCTCGCGCGCACGCAGTCGGCTTCGGCAGCGAACGCATCGGCGACGCGCGCGCGGGCGTCCTCGCGCGCGCCCTGGGCGCGCGCCAGTTAGGCCAGTTCGCAGTAGAACTGCGCGATCGTCGAGCCCTGCGATTCGCCGGTCGCCTTCTCCAGCCGGCGCGCGTGGTCGATCGCCTTGTCCCAGTCGCGCTCGTGCTGGTAGATCGAGATCAGATGCTTGAGTGCCGACGGCGCCAGCGCATCCATCGCGACGAGATCGCTGAACAGCGTCTCGGCGCGATCGAGCAGGCCGGCGCGCATGTAGTCCTCGCCGAGTTCGAGCAGGGCGACGGTCTTTTCTTCCTGGCTGAGGTTGGGTCGCGCGATCAGATGCTGGTGCACGCGGATCGCCCGATCGACCTCGCCGCGCCGGCGAAACAGGTTGCCGAGCGCAAGATGCGTCTCGACCGTGTCGCGGTTGATCTCGGCGAGCTTCAGGAAAACCTCGATCGCCTTGTCCTGCTGTTCGTTGAGCAGATAATTGAGGCCGCGGAAGTAGCTCGTCGACAGCTCGCTCACGCGTGCGCCGGAGGTGCGCTCGCCGCCGCGGCGGCCGAGCATCCAGCCGGAGAACGCGGCAACCGGCAATAGGAAGAACAGCAGCGCGAGTTCGTTCATGCGTCCTCGCCGCCGCTGGCGATGCGCTGTTCGCGCAGCTGCTGGCGCGCCTTGCGCAGCTCACGCCGCAGACGCGGTACCTGGCCGAACCAGGCGACGAGGCCACCGAGCAGCCAGCCCAGCAGCAGACTGCCGAGCAGGGCGAGCCCGGTCGGCACGTGCACGGCGAAAAAATACAGATCGACAGGAATCGACTCGGCATTGAGCGCGCCGAACAGCGCACCCAGCCCGACGACGAGCAGAACGGCGACGATGAGGATCAGACGCATGGACGGTGACCGGATGGCTGGCCTGCCTTGCTGCGCACAGGATGCTTCGCCGCAACGGTAACACGCCGCTCAGCCTGTTCACGACGCGCGATCACGAACCATCCGTCGAAGCAGCAGCCGATCACGCGATGCGCACGGTGCGGACGCATGCGTCGCTTCAGGCCGATTTCGGCGCCTTCGCCGGACGCTCGTTGACGCGTTCGCGCAGTTCCTTGCCCGGCTTGAAATGCGGCACATGCTTGCCCGGCAGCGCGACCGAATCGCCTGTCTTGGGATTACGACCCATGCGCGGCGGCCGATAGTGCAGCGAGAAACTTCCGAAACCCCGGATCTCGATGCGCTCGCCGGTCGACAGCGAGTGGCTCATCTGCTCCAGCACGCTCTTGACGGCGAGTTCGACGTCATTCGCGGCCAGGTGTTTCTGCCGTTCAGCAAGGGACTCGATCAGCTCCGACTTGGTCATCGCGGTATCGGATTCGCACTCTGGTCAGAAAAACGCGCGCACCGGGATCGATGCGCGCGATGTTGTTGCGCCGCGCACGGCGGAAGCCGTGCGCGGAATGTCGCG
The DNA here is from genome assembly GCA_036398455.1 of Dokdonella sp. Lineage (GTDB taxonomy): Bacteria > Pseudomonadota > Gammaproteobacteria > Xanthomonadales > Rhodanobacteraceae > Dokdonella_A. The sequence continues at coordinate 6,296 of DASWPR010000145.1, read as the reverse complement.
TCAGCGGTTCAGCTGTTCCTTCAACAACGCGCCGAGCTTGGTCGTGCCGCCGGACGCACTCTGGTATTCCTCCAGGGTGGTCTGCAGTTCGTCCTCGTCCTTTGCGCGGATCGAGAGCTGCAGCGTGCGGCCCTTGCGATCCATGCCGGTGAACTTCGCCTCGACCTTGTCGCCGACCTTGAGGTACTGGGTGGCGTCCTCGACTCGCTCCTTGGCGATGTCGTTGGCGCGCACATAGCCCTCGACGCCGTCGCCGAGGTCGATCGTCGCACCGCGCGCATCGACTTCGCGAACCGTGCCGGTGACGATGCTGCCCTTCGGCTGGCTCGCCATGTACTGGCCGAACGGATCCTGCTCGAGCTGCTTGATGCCGAGCGAGATGCGCTCGCGCTCCGGATCGACCGCGAGCACGACCGCCTCGATCTCGTCGCCCTTCTTGAAGTTGCGCACGAGGTCTTCGCCGGTGGTCTGCCACGAGATGTCGGACAGGTGCACGAGGCCGTCGATACCGCCGTCGAGACCGACGAAGATGCCGAAGTCGGTGATCGACTTGATGGTGCCCGAAACCTTGTCGTTCTTCTTGTGGATCGCGGCGAACGCTTCCCACGGGTTGGCACTGGTCTGCTTCATGCCGAGCGAGATGCGGCGACGCTCTTCATCGACGTCGAGCACCATGACTTCGACTTCGTCGCCGACCTGGACCACCTTGGCCGGATTGACGTTCTTGTTGGTCCAATCCATCTCGGACACGTGGACGAGGCCTTCGACGCCCGGCTCCAGCTCGACGAAGCAGCCGTAGTCGGTGACGTTGGAAACCTTGCCGAGGATGCGCGTGCCGGTCGGGTAGCGACGGGCGATGGCGACCCAGGGATCCTCGCCGAGCTGCTTCAGGCCGAGCGAAACGCGGTTGCGCTCGCGATCGAACTTCAGCACGCGCACTTCGAGTTCGTCGCCGACGTTGACGACTTCGCTCGGGTGACGCACGCGCTTCCACGCCATGTCGGTGATGTGCAGCAGACCGTCGATGCCGCCGAGGTCGACGAACGCACCGTAATCGGTGAGGTTCTTGACGACGCCCTTGACGACCGCGCCTTCCTGCAGGCGGTCGAGCAGCTGTTCGCGCTCGGCGCTGAACTCGCTCTCGACGACGGCGCGGCGCGAAACCACGACGTTGTTGCGCTTGCGGTCGAGCTTGATGATCTTGAACTCGAGTTCCTTGCCCTCGAGGTAGGACGGGTCGCGCACCGGGCGCACGTCGACGAGGGAGCCTGGCAGGAACGCGCGGACATCCTTGATGTCGACCGTGAAGCCGCCCTTGACCTTGCCCGAGATGCGGCCGGTGATCGCCGCATTGGCGGTCTGCGCCTCTTCGAGCTCGTCCCATACCAGCGAACGCTTGGCCTTTTCGCGCGAGAGCATCGTCTCGCCGAAACCATTTTCGATCGCGTCGAGCGCCACCTTGACGGTGTCGCCTACGGCGATCTCGAGTTCGCCCCGTTCATTCTTGAACTGTTCGATCGGGATGATGCCTTCGGACTTCAGCCCGGCGTTGACCACGACGACGTCGGAGCGGATCTCGACGACGGTGCCGGTGACGATGGCGCCGGAGCGAAGCTTGGTGAGCGATTGGCTCTGTTCTAACAGTTCAGCGAAACTTTCAGTCATGTTGGATTCCAGTGATGAAACAGGCCGCCGTCCACTGAGGGATCGCCAGCCCACCTTCGAGGGATGCGAAAGACGCCCGCATCATTGCGTTCCGGCGTGACGCCGGGCCTGCCCTTGCGGGCAAAATCTGGTTCCTGTACGAAGCTCAGCGGGAGCGCGCGACTGCGAGTACCTGCGCGACCACGTCAGCCACCGGAATACCGGTCGTATCGATGATCAGAGCGCCTGCTGCGGCCTTGAGCGGTGCGACCTTGCGGGTTGCATCACGCTCGTCGCGCGCTTCGATCTCGTGCAAAAGGGATGAAAGTGTAACAGTCAACCCCTTTCCCTTCAACTGCTTATAGCGCCTCTTCGCACGTTCCTCGGCGGCTGCCGTCAGAAATATCTTGTACGGAGCGTCGCTGAAAACCACCGTGCCCATGTCGCGCCCGTCGGCGACCAGCCCCGGCGGCTTGCGAAACGAGCGCTGCTTGTCGAACAAGGCGGTCCGCACCGCCGGGATGGCGGCGATGGCCGAGGCCGCCGCGCCGCAGGTTTCGGTGCGGATTTCGTCGGTCGCGTCATGCCCATTGACGATCACCCGCGTCTCGCCGCCATCCTTGGGATCGCGGAACGTGATCTTCGTGGTCTCGGCACAGCGCGTGACCGCAGCCGTGTCGGAGAGGTCGATGCCCGCCATGCTGGCCGCATAGCCGACCGCGCGGTAGAGGGCGCCCGAATCGAGCAGGTGCCAGCCGAGCGCATCGGCAACCGCCCGGCTGATCGTGCCCTTGCCCGAACCGGAAGGGCCGTCGATGGTGAGAACGGGAACGGGCTGATCGGGTCTGCTCATGGGCGCGCCGGCCGAAAGCGCGCGATTCTACCCGTTCCCGCGTGCTTTCCGCGGCCGCAGCTTCAGTGCAGGGTCTTCGCGTAGTAGCGACGCAGGCTGACATCCTGGCTGACCAGGGGCGCTCGCAGCAGCGTCGCATGGGCCACGATCAAGCGGTCGAAGGGATCGCGCGTGAAAGCGAGCGCGAGCGCCTCGGTCGCCACGTCGGCAAACCGCTCGCCGGCGATGCGGATGGCCAGATGCTCGCCCAGATGGCGCGCGATCGGCTGGGCGCCGATGCGCAGGCGCCCGATCTCGTGCAGCAGTTCCAGTTCGAGCAGCACGGCCGGTGAGATGGACGCCGCTTCGCGGTCGAGCATGCGCTTGGTCGAGGCCTGCAGTCCGCCGGTGCGCCCTTCGTAGAGCGCTACCGCGACATGCGTATCGAGCATGATCATGGCGACGGCTTGGAACGCCTGCGGGTTGCACGCGGCCAGGGTGCCGAAGGCTCGGCGACGCGCAATGCGGCATCCGGCACCCAGGCCGAAGGCGATTCTTCCGGCAGCAGCGGCGGCCCGATCACCACGCTTTGCGGCGTCAGGCGTGCCAGACGACCGCCCTCGGCAACGGCGGCATCCTCCCGCACCAGACGCAGGCGCACCCCGCGGCGCAGGACGATCAGCGGCTCGCCGGTGTCGACGACCTGATCGGCCAGTTCGAACAGACGCTGGCGCAGTTCGGTAAGGGAGACAGCCATCGGGAATCCACGAATTAACTGCGTACGTACGTACATTAGCACGTCCGCCGAAATCGCGCCGGGCGGGACCCGGCCGGAACCGACCGGCGGCACCGCCGTTAATCGCCCCCGGCCGCTGAAATCTCGAAACCACAGGCATTGGCGATATCGACGAAACCAGGAAACGAAGTCGCGACGTTCGCGCAGTCGGAAATGCGGATTTCAGCGCGCGCGACCAGTCCGGCCACGGCGAAACTCATCGCGCAGCGATGATCGCCGGCGCTGTCCACGCGGCCTCCCTGCAGCACGCCGCCGTGAATGATCGCGCCGTCCGGCGTCTCCTCGATGCGCGTTCCCAGCGCGGCAAGCCCCTTCGCCATGACGGCGATGCGGTCCGACTCCTTGACGCGCAGTTCCGCCGCGCCGCGCACCGTCGTCGCGCCCTCGGCAGCTGCGGCAGCAATGAACAGGATCGGGAATTCGTCGATCATGTCCGGCACCCGCGCGACCGGCACCTCGATACCGCGAAGGCGCGCATGGCGCACCTCCAGATCGGCGACACGCTCGCCGCCCTGCTCGCGTGCATTCAACTCGCGAATGTCGGCGCCCATCAGGCGCAATGCGTCCAGCAGGCCCGTGCGCCGCGGATTCAAGCCGACCGCGCGCAGCAGCAGCAGCGAGCCTGGCAACAAGGTCGCCGCGACGATGAAGAATGCCGCGGAGGAAAAATCGGCCGGCACCACGACATCGGTGGCCTGCAGCCGGTGACCGCCGCTGACGCGCGCCCTGCCCGGCTCGAACTCGATCGGCCAGCCGAACGCGGCCAGCATGCGCTCGGTGTAGTCGCGCGTCGGGTGGATCTCGCGCACCTCGGTCTCGCCCTGTGCATACAGCCCGGCGAGCAGGACCGCCGACTTGACTTGCGCGCTGGCGACCGGCGCGGTGTAGCGGATGCCATGCAGCAAGGTGCCGTGCAGCGAGGCGCGGCCGCCGATGCGCAGCGGCGGCACGCCGCCGGTTGCCGCCTCGATGCGCGCGCCCATCAGGGCGAGCGGCTCGATCACGCGCCGCATCGGCCGGCGCGAGAGCGACGCATCGCCGGTCAGCACCGAATCGAAACGCTGCCCGGCCAGCAGTCCCGCCAAGAGGCGCATGCCGGTCCCCGCGTTGCCGCAATCGAGTGCACGAACCGGCGCTGCCAGGCCATGCAGACCCACTCCGTGCACGATGCGCTGCGAAGCGGAAGGCGTTTCGATGCGCACGCCCATCTCGGCGAAGATCGCCGCGGTCGCACGCGTATCCTCGCCTTCGAGGAAGCCATCGATGCGCGACGTTCCTTCGGCCAGCGCCGAAAACATGATCGCGCGGTGCGAAATCGACTTGTCGCCCGGCACCGCGATCGACCCTGTCAGCGGCGACGCCGCCGGACGACTGGAATAGTCCAGAGGCTTCGTCGCACTCACGCGAGCGCATCCAGCAGCCGCTGATTTTCCGCACGGCTGCCGATGCTGATGCGCAGCGTTTGCGCCAGGCCGTAGCCGCCCATCGGACGCACGATCACGCCGCGCTCGAAAAGGTGCGCTTCCAGATCCGCCGCATCGCGCTCCAGATCGACCAGCACGAAGTTGGTTTGCGAAGGCAGGCAGACATAATTCCGTGCGGTCAACGCATCGGCCAGCCAGCGGCGCTCGCCCGCGTTACATGCACGCGCGCGTTCGAGCCACGCGCGATCGCCCAGCGCCGCCTCGGCGCCGGCGAGCGCGACGTTGTTGAGATTGAACGACTCGCGCAGGCGCTCGATGACGGCGACCACGCTGGGGTCGGCGACGAGATAGCCGACGCGCAGCCCGGCGAGCGCATATGCCTTCGAAAACGTGCGCGTGACGATCAGGTTCGGATGGCGATCGGCCAGGCGCAGCGCCGTGCCGAGTCCCTCCACTTCGACGAACTCGTGATACGCCTCGTCGACCACGACCAACACGTCGCCCGGCACGCGCGCCATGAACGCCGCCAGCGCCGCATCGTCGAACCAGGTGCCGGTCGGGTTGTTGGGGTTGGCCAGATAGACCAGGCGCGTATCCGCACGAATCGCCGCGGCGATCGCCTCCAGGTCGTGTCCGAACGGCGCACTCGCATGCGTGCGCGGCAGCGCCGCGACACGGATCGGCTGCGCGCCGGCGGCGGCGGTCGCGATCGGAAACACCGCGAACCCGTATTGCGAAAACACCACCGAATGCGCCGGGTCGGCGAAGCATTGCGCGAGCAGCATCAGCAGCTCGTGCGACCCGTTGCCGAGCGCGAGACGATCGCTGGAAACGCCGAGATTCGACGCCAGCGCCGTCTTCAGCGCGGCCCCGCGCGGATCCGGATAACGGTAGCTTTCCGCGAGCGCAGCGCGCATCGCCCCGAGCGCGAGCGGGCTCGGACCGAGCGTGTTCTCGTTCGAACCGAGCTCCGCGATCGTCGCTCCGAAACGCTGGCGCAAGGCCGGCAGGTCGTGACCTGGATCGTAGGCACGCAGCGCAGCCGTCGCCGGATTGGCCAACCGCGTCGCGTCGAACGTCACGGCACCGCCACCGGGTACGAGCCGAGCACCTTGATCTGCGCGGCATGCGCTTCGAGCTCGGCCAGTGCCGCCTTCATCGAATCGTCCTCGACATGCCCCGCCAGGTCGATGAAGAAGCCGTATTCCCATTTTGCCTGGTGCGACGGACGCGACTCGATGCGATTCATGCTGATGCCATGGCGCGCGAACGGACTCAGCACATTGAACAGTGCGCCGGGCTGATCCTTGATGAAGACCAGCACCGAGGTGCGGTCGTGCCCCGACGGCGGGAAGATCTGGCGACCGATCACCAGGAATCGCGTCGTGTTGTCCGCGTGATCCTCGATCGAGCCCATGATGACCTTCTTGAGGCCATACACATGGCCCGCGCTTTCGCCGGCGATCGCGGCGGCGTCGTCGGCATTGCGTGCCCGGCGCGCACCTTCGGCATTGCTGGAGACGGCGATCTTCTCTACCTTGGGAAGATTGCCGCGCAGCCACGCCTGCGTCTGCGCGAACGACTGCGGATGCGAATAGAT
>DASWPR010000144.1:0-5337 GCA_036398455.1 Dokdonella sp. | reverse complement strand
AAACCAGGTCGCAGCGTCGCCACGGCGGGCTGGCCGTCATCGAAGCGGATGCGGACCGGTACGCGCTGGACTATTTTCGTGAAATTGCCGGTGCCCGGCTCGAACGGCAGCAACGAAAACTGCGAGCCCGACCCCGGCGCGAAGCTGTCCACCACACCCGTGAGTGGTTGACCAGGCAGCGCATCGACGTCGATCGTCGCGGGCTGGCCGGCGGTCATGCGCGTCACCTGGGTTTCCTTGAAATTCGCGGTGACGTAGAGCGCGCCGAGCGGCACGATCGTCAGCAGGCGCGTGCCGGGTTGCACGTAGTCGCCCGGTTCGACCTGGCGGTCGCCGACGACGCCGTCGATCGGCGCGCGGATCAGTGCGTGCTGCTGGTCCTGGCGCGCCAGGTCGAGTGCCGCCTGGGCGCGCGCGACGGCGGCATCCGCCTGCGCCAGATTCGCCTGCAAGGTGGCCCGCTTCGCGCGCGTCACCGCTTCCTGGTTGCGGCTGACGTCGAGCTGGGCATGGCTGCGCGCGGCGTCGGACTGCGCGCTGATCGCGGTCGCGCGGTACTGGTCGAAATCGCGCTGCGCGACGGCGCCGGACTCGACCAGGTTCGTGTAGCGCGTGCGGTCGGCCTGCGCGCGATCGCTTTGCGCGTTGGCCGAGCGAATCACGCTCTGCGCGGCGCGCACGTTTGCAGCGGCGAGCTGTTCCTCGGCATCCAGCGAGATCAGCGCCGCCTTGGCGACTTCGACCGTGGCATGCGCGTTCTGCAGATCGGCCGCCGCCGCGGCGACGCGCGCGTCGAACTCTTCGGCATCGATGCGTACCAGCGGATCGCCCTGTCTGACGGTCTGGTTGTGCTGCACCAGCACTTCGGCGACGAGGCCGCGCACCTTCGGCGCGACGACCGAGCTGTCGGCCTGCAGATACGCCGCATCGGTCGACACCGAATCCTTCGGCATCAGGATATAGACGGTGCCGAGCGCGGCCAGCACGAGCGCTGTGCCGATGGCCGCGACGGGGCGGCGCCAGAACGGTTTGCGCAGCGCTTTCGCTTCGCCGGGCGCCTGCGGAGTGCCATCGCTCATCGTTCGAATACCAGCAAGGTGGAAGTGGCGGAGGCATGCAGCTTGCCGCCGGCGTCGGTCAGCGTGGCTTCGGCGAATGCGGCGCGCCGGCCGAAACTCAGCACGCGGCCCTCGGCGCGCAGCGGGCCGGTGGCGGTGGTGATCGCCTTGTGGAAAGCGACCTTGAGTTCGAGGGTCGTGTAGCCCTGCGTCGGCGACAGGCGCGAATGCACGGCGCAGCCGCAGGCCGAATCGAGCAGGGTTGCCGCGTAGCCGCCGTGGACGCAGCCGATCGGGTTGTAGGCGCGCAGCGATGGCGTGGCTTCGAACACGGCGCGGCCTTCGTCGGCTTCGGTCAAGCTGAATTCGAGGGTCTCGCCGATCGGAGGACGCCCGCCCAGTGCGATCATCCGGCGCAGTTGCTCGAGGCCGGAGAGGCCGGGCGGCAGTTCGTCGACGAGATTCATGCCTGCGGCTCCAGGCCGTAGCGGCGCATCAGCGCCTGTCTGGAATGCAGCAGGATCGCGTCCGAACGCTTCGGATCGGTCTCGGCGCGCGCCATCGACAGCGCGCCGACGAGTTCGGCGAGCATCGAATCGGCTTCTGCCTGCGCATCGTCGCGACCGAGTTTCTCCAATTGACCGGCGAGGATCCGATTCAGTCGACGTGCGCCTTCGGCGAAGCGTTCGCGCGCGGAACTGTCCAGGCGCGGCAGGTCGGATACCAGCGAGGCGACCGGGCAGCCGACATCCTTGGCATCGCGATGGCCGCGCGAGAGATAGAAGCGGATATATGCACGCAGCCCTTCGGCCGGGTCGCGGTCGATCGTTTCGTGCATCACGCGCGCGTGGCTTTCCTCGAACATCTGGCCGATTGCGGCGCTGACGAGTTCGTCCTTCGACGAAAAGTGCGCGTAGAAGCCGCCGTGGGTCAGGCCCGCCTTGGCCATGACGCCGGCAACGCCGACGCGATGTGGACCTTCCAGGCGGATCGCATCGGCGGCGGCCTTCAACAGCTTCTTGTGCGTGTTCTGCTTGTGCTCGGCGTCGTAGCGCACGGCGGCCCCTTGCTTTGTATGATGTCGATCATATAATAGCGACGACGATCGACGAATACAAGCCGCAGGCGGGATGGACCGCGTTCCGCCGCACGCCGCCAGCCGCCCATCCGGCGATCACGCTTCCAAGCCTTCGAGAGGAAACATCCATGAGCGATACCTATCTCGTGCCCGGCCTGCGCACGCCGTTCGTCAAGGCCAGCGGCGTCTACGCGAAGCACAGCTCGCTCGAACTCTCGGTGCCGATCGCGCAGGCGATGGCGGCGCAGGCGCGCCCGGACTTCGTACTCTGGGGCCAGGTGATTTCCGATCCGACCGTATCCAACATCGCGCGCGAACTGGTGCTCGATGCCGGCCTCGATCCGACCATCCCCGCGTTTTCGACCGTGCTTGCGTGCTCGACCAGCTTCATGGCCGCGATCGAGGCCGCGGGCCTGCTCGGCCGCGGCGGCACGCATCTGGCGCTGGTCGGCGGCGTGGAGACGATGAGCCATGTGCCGATCGCGTTGAAGCAACCGCTGGCCGATCGCTTGTTCGTGGAATTCGCGAAGGATCGCCCGGCCGCGATCGGGCATCTTGCGCAGGTGAACGCGCACGACTTCAACCTGCCGGTGCGCGGCTGGGTCAACCGCATCAGCGGTCGTTCGCAAGGCGAACACACCGAGGACACGGTCAGGCATTTCTCGATCTCGCGCGAAGACCAGGACCAGCGCACGCTGCTGAGTCACCAGGGCGCGGTCGCCGGCCAGGATGCAGGCTTCTTCGACGATCTGATCCTGCCGTTCGACGGCGTCGAGCGCGATGCGCTGCCGCGACGCGACACCACGCTGGAAAAGCTCGCCAAGCTGCCGCCGGCGTTCGACGCCGCGCACGGCACGCTGACGGCCGGCAATTCCTCGCCATTGACCGATGGCGCAGCCTCGCTGTGGGTCGCCGATCGCGAAGGACTGGCACGGCTCGGTGTCCTGCCGGCGGTAAAGCTGGTCGACTGGGAACTGGCCGCGGTCGATTTCCTCGGCGGCGACGAGGGCATGCTGATGGCACCGGCGCGCGCGATCCCGCGCCTGCTCGCGCGCCATCGCCTCACGTTCGCCGACATCGCCTCGTGGAACATCCATGAAGCGTTCGCCGCGCAAGTGGTCGCCAACCTGCGTCTCGCCGCCGACGCCGACTACAGGAAAGCCAAGGCCGGCGTGGATGCCGATCTCGGCGCATTCCCGTGGGAGCGCGTGAACCCGCACGGCGGCTCGATCGCGATCGGCCATCCATTCGCGGCGACCGGCGCACGTATCCTCAGCCAGGCGGCGAAAGAGCTGGCCGCGTTGCCGCGCGGCGCGCGCGGAATCGTTTCCCTGTGCGCCGACGGCGGGCAGGGCACGGTCGCCCTGCTCGAACGGGTCTGACGATGCGTTGCATGGGCAGCACCGCGGCCGCACGAAGCACGAGCGCCACGACGGGCGACGCAGCGCATCGCGCGAGGGCGAAATGAACAGCGCCATCGCACCGGCCCGACCGATCGCTGCGGCCGCTTACGTGTCCAATCCCGCCGATCTTCCGCTCGCGCGCAAATACCTGATCTTCGGCATCATGGCGTTCGGCCAGTTCATGGCCCTGATCGACATCCAGATCGTCGCCGCCTCGCTCAACGACGTGCAGGCGGGTCTGTCCGCGGGTCCCGACGAGATCAGCTGGGTGCAGACCGGCTACCTGATGGCCGAGTTGGTGATGATCCCGTTTTCGGCGTTTCTCGCGCAGGCGCTGTCGACGCGCTGGCTGTTCGCGCTGTCGGCAGGGCTCTTCACGATCGCGAGCGCATTGTGCGGCATGGCCTGGGACATCGATTCGATGGTCGCCTTCCGCGTCATCCAGGGCTTCGTCGGCGGCGCGATGATTCCGACCGTATTCGCCACCGGCTTCGCGCTGTTCACCGGCAAGGAGCGCGCGATGATCCCGGCGATCCTCGGCATGATCTCGGTACTCGCGCCGACCCTGGGACCGACCGTCGGCGGCTGGCTCACCGAGGCGGCCGGCTGGCGTTCGATCTTCTACGTCAACATCGTGCCCGGCATCGCGGTGACGGCGCTGTCGCTGTGGCTGGTGCGCGTCGACAAGCCGAACCTGGCGATGCTCAGACGCATCGACTACACGCACCTGATCGCGATGGCGGTCTTCCTCGGCGGTCTCGAATACGTGCTGGAAGAAGGGCCGCGCTACGACTGGTTCGGCGATGCGGGCATTGCCGTTGCCGGCTGGTTGTCGTTTGTCGGCTTCGTCCAGTTCATGGAGCGCTCGCTGCGTTCGAACGGGCCGATCGTGCGGCTGACGCCATTCCTGAAGCCGACCTTCGCGATCGCCTGCCTGTTCAACTTGGTGATCGGCTTCGGCCTGTACTCGGCCACTTACCTGATCCCGGTGTTTCTCGGCCGCGTGCGCGACTACAACAGTTTCGACATCGGCACGACGGTGTTCGTCACCGGTATCGCGCAGATCGCGAGCACGGTGATTGCCGCACGGGTGTCGCAGCGCGTCGATCCCCGCTATGTCATCACGGTCGGCCTCAGCCTGTTCGCGACGAGCCTGTGGCTGTCTTCGTTCATCACCGAGGACTGGGGCTTCACGGCACTGCTGCTGCCGCAGGCGCTGCGCGGCTTCGCGATCATGTTGTGCATCGTGCCGAGCGTGACGATGGCACTCGGCGCATTCGCGATGCCGGAACTGCGCTATGCCTCGGCGCTGTTCAACCTGATGCGCAATCTCGGCGGGGCGATCGGCATCGCCGTCGTCAATACCTGGCTGGCGGACCAGACGCGCATCCATGTGGCGCGTCTTGGCGAGAGTCTCGGCGAAGCCGGGCGACAGGCGCCGGATGCCGTCGCCGCGCTGGCCGCGCGCCTGCATTCGCTCGCGCTCGATTCCAGCCAGGCGCTGCATCTGGCGCAGGCCGAGTTCGCGCGCGTGGCGGCGCGCCATTCGCTGACGCTGGCGTTCGACGAGGTGTTCCGCCTGATGGCGTGGATGTTCGTGATCGCGCTGGTGATGGTGCCGTTCTGCAAGAGTCCGCGGCTGACGGCTGCGCCGCCGGCCGATGCGCATTGATTCGAGGTGGTCATGACGAGTGTTGCGAGAGTGCAAAAGGTGAATGCTGCAAGGCGCGTCGATGGAGTAGCCGCCTGCGTGCGCTTGCCGGAGGCGAAAGGGATGGCCGGCTTGCGCCGTCGTGGA
>DASWPR010000143.1:0-5847 GCA_036398455.1 Dokdonella sp. | reverse complement strand
AATCACATCCGTCGTCGCGCTCACGCGGAAGCTGCGCAGCTCGTACGGATACATCGAGACACCGACTTGCTGACCGTCACCCACCAGCGGCTGCGCGGTCGCCGCATCCTCGATTGCACCGCCTTCGGCGAACGTCACCGTCGCATTCGCGATGCTGGCGTCGCCGGTATTGACGACCGCGTAATAGACGCCATTGGCGGGCGTCGCGATCCGCTGCACCACGATGCGGACATCGCTCGCCGCACCCTCGAGCCGGGTCGATGGCAGCGCCGGCAGCGCGAGATAGGCGGCATCGAAACGGCGCGCATAGGCAGGAAAGCCGCGCGTCATCAGGTTGCTGCAGAGGTAGCCGAGCAGGGTCGGATTGCCGTTCGCCAGAGCGAGCGCCTCGGCCATCATCGAATACGGACCGGCGCGCTCGAAGTCGGCCACGAAATAGCCGAGCGGCAGGTTCGCCATGTCCGTTTCCGGATTGCCGGTGGTGCTCAGCATGTCTTCGTTGAGCGTGTAGTGGCGTACGACGGCAACGCCATCGGGGCCGTCGAACTGCGCGAACGCGTTTGCGCTGGCGACGGTGTACTTGCGGTTGATGTCGAAGCTCTGGAACACGCCGCCGGTGGTCGCATAGTTCTGCGGATCGGCCGCCGGCGTCGAATGGCCCCATTCGTTCTGGCTGCCGCTGTTGGCGCGCTGTTCGGTGATGGCGGTCAGATGGTCGTCGTCGGCGACGACCTGGCCGATGTCCCAGGAACGCCACCAGACGTAATTGTCGCCGAGCGCGGTCAGGCGCTGGTGCCAGCCGTCCGGGTCGTCGGTCACGATGAAATTGTTGTCGACGTCGAAATTCTGGCCGCCTTCGGACGGGTCGGGCGTGAACAGCACGAATGCGCTGCCGCCGATCTGCTGGCGCAGGTAATCGCGGATCGAAACGAGAAAATCACGGCGCTTCTGCAGCCACCAGTCGACGTAGCGGCCATGCAGCGCGGTGTCCGATTGCAGTTGCGTCTTGCTGACCGCAGTGCCGCCGTTCGCTTCGCTGGCGAAACGCGCGCGCGCGGTGTCGGAAAAGCTGATCGGCAGATGCGAGGGGCGCGTGCGCAGCCAGGCGCCGGCGAACTGCGCGTGCGCGGTCTGCATCGAGATCGTCGCGTCGAGCAGATGCTGCACGTCGACCAGGGCGGCCGGGTCCATCACGTCGGCGTTGGCGACCTCCGACCAGGAAATCCAGGTGTAGGGTGCTTGCGGGCCGGCGTACAGCGGCTCGGCCATGCGCGCGTGGCCGTAGCTCGCCGCACCGATCGAGCCGGCATATTCGTAGTAGGGCAGCACGTCGAGGCCGTGTGCGGTCGCGCGATCGAGCACCTCGGGCCAGTCGGCCGGAAATTGGGTGCCGTAGTACCAGTCGTTGCCGCCCCACGGCGTCGCGTCGAAGCCCTGGTTGTAGCCGAACTCGAGCAGGTCGGTGGTGAACGTGTTCATGCCGAGGAATTTCAGGATGCGCGCCTTGAACTCGAACCAGTCCAGCCGCGGCAGGCCGTTGTCGGCCGGGTCGGCCGACTGTACGACCGAATCGAGCATCTCCTGCCGCCAGAACAGATGACGCCGCGGCAGCCCGCCCGGCGGCAGGTTCAACGGCTGCTCGTAATTTGTGGCGTTGTTTACTTTGTATAATTTGATGCTCGCCACTGCGGCGCCGGCGGAACCTGCGTCCATGCGCGCGTCGAAGCGCCCGATCGCGACCCAGAAGCCGTCGGCGGGCTGCATCGTGCGGCCGCCGACGTCGCGCGGCAGCTTCAGATCGGAAAACTGCGAGTGCAGATAGAACAGCGATTCCCAGCGTTCCACGCGGCCGGACAGGGGCAGTTGCAACGACTCGGCGTTCTGCTGCGCGAAGCCTCCCATGGCGTCGCCGAGCGCGATGCCGGTGTGGAAGCCGCGGGTGATCTCGGCACCGTAGTTGCGCACGATCACACTGCGCGACTGGTCTTCCGGGTATTCGATGCGCAGCAGGTAGGCCTGGCCGGGAACCAGGCCCAGGCCGCGGCCGAGGCGATAGGCGAAGTAGGATGGCGTTCCGCTGTTCGGCAGCACGCGCGTCGTGCGATCGAGGATCGTCGCCACCTGCGAGGCGCCGGCCGGATATTCCTGCAGCAGATGCGTCGCGGCCGATTCATCCATCGCAACTTCGTCGACCAGGGTCAGGTCGGCGTCGGCGAACGGCGAGGGCAGGTAGGCATCGACCGCGCAGGCGTCGCTGCCGATCAGGGCGGCCAGGACAGGCAGGATCGCCAGTATTCGGCGGCGTGTACGCATCATCGTCTCCCTCGAAGCGCGCGACCATAGCCGATTCGTGCTGCGCCCGCTGTCGACCGGGTGGCATGACGCAAGATGAAATTATCCAAACCGTGGCGAACGGCACATGTCCAAATGGGAACCTCGACGACAATCTGCGGCCTTTGCGCGGCTCGTCGCCGCCGCCCCTCCGCATTTCGAAAGTCCAGGGAGTTGCACCGATGCTCAAGAGACTGATCCTCGCGACCGCGTTGTTTGCCGCGAGCGCCTCTGCACAACAGAACACCGACATCAGCGGCGCGGAGTTCTCCAGCGGCAAGGCGGATGCGCGGCTTGCCACGCTGGCGAAGCAGGCCGCGGCCGAAGGCAAGCGGCTGGTGATCACCGCGCCGGCCGATTGGCACAAGGCGCTCTCGGCCAAGCTGCGCGCCGGCGGGCATGCCGATGTCGTGCTGCGCGACGGCTTCTACGAGAACGTGCTGGTGCGCGTGGAAGACAAGGCGGAAGAAACCAAGCCGGCGCTCGAGAAGGCGCCTGCCCGTTCGACGCCGAAGGCCGTCGCCGCAGCGCCGGCGCCTGCGCCGGCCGTGCGTGAAGCGCCGCCACCCGCACCGCTGCAAAGCGCGCCCGTCGTGGCCGCGCCTGCGCCCGTCGCAGCGGTGCCGAACGTGACGCCGGCACCCGCCGCGCGCATGGCCGCGCCTGCGCCCAAGCCCGCGGCGCCGGTGGTCGACGTCGATGCGATCCGTACGCGCCTCGAGCAGTCCTTGAACAGTGGACGCAGCGCGCGCGGAACGCTGGCGGTCGCGGCCCTGCAGTCCGGCGATACGATCTACGTCGACGAGCCGGTGCGCGCCGTGGTGCGTCGCGAGGGTCTGAAGCCGGAGCTGTACTGGCTCGATGGCGATCTCGACCTGCGCCGCGCCGAACTGAAAGTGGCGGCGGACAATCGCTACCAGGTGATGTCGGCGATTCGCGGCGACGGCAGCCTGCGCAGCGAATTCGATACCTCGCGCGTGCTCAACGTGCGCGTGCCGGCCGATGCCGCGCCGGTGCGCGCTGCGCTGGAGCGCAAGATCAACGAAGGCCGCAGCATCGCCGACTCGCTCGGTGCCGACAAGCTGCGCAGCGGGGACATCATCTATACCGGCGATGCGGCGGCGGTCGTGGTGCGGCGCGAAGGTGCCGACCTGCATCGCTACTGGCTCGACGGTTCGATCGATCTGCGCCAGTCCGGCGTACAGGCCGACGGCGCCAACAAGTTCCGTATCCTGAGCGACACCGTGCGCTGAGTCGCGCGCGGCGCGCGCCGGAAGGCGCCGCCGCGCGTCTACGCAGGCGGCGCGCAGGGCGGGTGCGGTTGCGCGCGTGCGCGCGCGTCGCGCAGCTGCGGCTGGTCGTAGGGAATGTCGTTTTCCCAGAACCACGGCAGGCAGACCGGGCCGAGGGCGGCATCGACGAGGTACTGGAAGACGCCTTCCGCGTTCGAGCTGTTGCTGAGGATCAGCACGCAGTCGCGCGAGGCGGCGAGACACAGCGCCAGGTTGTTGGTGCCGTCGTCGTGGCCGCTCTTGAACCAGACGCGGCCGCGCGGCGAGTCGTACACCGCCGCGCCGAGTCCATAGCCGAAGTGGATGCCGTCATTGTCGGGGGTGGTGTCTTCCGACAGCGTCGGGAACTGCTGCACCGAGTGGATCGCGATCTGCGTGCGCTTCATCTCGGCGCACGCCGCCGCACCCAGTCCGTCGCAGCGCGCGAGGCCGGCGAGGAACTGCGCATAGTCGCTGATCGTGGTGTCCATCGATCCGGCGGCGCGCACGCTGCCGCGTTGCTTGTGGCCGAGCGGCTTGCCCGCTTGGTCATAGCCGATGGCGAGGTCGGCGGCGAAGTCGTCGCGCCAGGTCATGCTGCTGTGGCGCATGCCGAAGCGATCGAACACCTGCCGCTGGATCAGCTCGCCGGTATCGATGCGAAGTCCGTTGTCGAGCACGAACTGCAGCAGGTTGATGCCTTCGCCGGAATACGCGAAACGGCTGCCGGGCTCGAATTCGATCGTCAACCTGCCGGCCGGGTCGTACGTCCCCTGCCGCGTGAAATAGCGGAAGTTCGCAAATCCAGCCGTATGGCTCAGCAGCATGCGCGGCGTGATTTCGCGCCAGCGCTCATCGCCGGCAAGATCGGCATATTTCTCGTAGGCGGGCAGTGGTTTTGGCAGGTCGTGGGCGATCGGCCGATCGAGGTCGAGGCGGCCGTCGTCGACGAGCGTCATCACGGCATAGGCGAACAGCGTCTTGGTGATCGACGCCGCATACATCGTGGTGTCGGCGGTCAGTGGCAGATGCCGTTCCAGGTCGCGTTGGCCATAGGCGCGCAGATGCACGATGCGGCCGTTGCGGATGACCGCCAGGGCAAGTCCTGGGACGTGGCCGGCCGCCATCAGGCGTTCGACCTCGTGGTCGAGCGCGGCGCCCTCGCGCGGAGCGCGCGCGTGCGAGGAGGGGACGCCGCCGCAGCCGCCGAGCGTTGCGAAAGCGCAGACGATCAGCGTTGCAGCGGCTTTCCGGACGAGCATGCGGGGTTCCCTGCGCGGGGGCCGCGCGACGCGTGCTGCAGGCATCGCCCTGCAGCGGCTGCCGTGCGGCCGGGAGCGGTCAGACCGAGGTTTCGACGCGGCGCTGGCGCAGCTGCACGGCACCGACCAGCAACACGAGGCCGCCGATCACGCCGATCCACAGATTCGGCGTCGCGAGCAGGCCGTAGATGTGACTCGGATCGAGGCTGCTGACGATGTGATCGTCGTTCATGTTGAACGTCACGTGCTCGTTGCCGATGCTGATGCCGCTGGCGCCGGCCCAGCTGCCGGGCATCACGCTGAAGAGCAGGCGGCCGAGGATGCCGGCCAGGGTGAAATTGCCGCCGAAATGCGGGCCGCCGAGGGCGCCGAGCCAGGCGTTCGCGATCAGCGCGACGACCGGCAGCAGCACGGCCCAGAGGAACGGCTTGCTGCGCACGTACGCCGACCAGAACAGCAGCCAGCCGATGGTCGGCAGGGCCCACAGCGCGCTCACCGGCAGTATCGCGATCAGGCGCAGCAGCATGCCGATCGGATGCGCGCCGAGGACCGCCGGCAGCGGATTGAGGCCATGCGCGCCGATCCACACCGAGACCAGTACGAGGAAGGCGAGGTAGGCCAGGGTCGCCACGGCCAGCACGATCACCGGCATCACCAGCATCGCGGTCAACGCCTTCGACACGACCGTCTCGGTGTCCGAGACCGGCAGCGATTTCCAGAACAGCACGCTGCGGTCGCGGCGGTCGTCGTAGAGTGCGCCGAGCAGATAGAAGAACGTCACGAAGAACAAGCCGACGCAGGCGACGCCGACGAAGACCAGCTGCACGATGTCGAGTCCGTTCGCGGCTTTCGCAATGTCGTCGGCGCCGATGCTGTTGCGCAGTTCGTCGAGCGAGAAGCCGATCCGCACGTGCGCGTTGCTGCGGAACACTTCCGCGCTGATGATGCCGAGCACTGTCAGGATCAGGATCGCGCCGGTGATC
>DASWPR010000142.1:0-4519 GCA_036398455.1 Dokdonella sp. | reverse complement strand
CGAACGGCTGGTGCGCCGACAGCATGTCGTTGAACGCCGTGACGATGCCGAGATTGGCGGCCTGCGCCGACCTCAACATCGCCTTGTCGCCGGGCCCGCAGGCAGCGAAGCCGTGCGCGAGATTGCCGCAGGAAAGATGTGCGCGATTCGGTCCGCGCGCGCGCGACGCGTCGATCAGATCGAGATAGGCACGCCGGCTGCGCTGGCTGCGCTCGCAGATGCGCGCGGCGACGTGTTCGATGCGGGGATGCAGGGGCATGGGAGTCTTCCGTGTGCTCAAGGGCACCAGTGGACATGCAGGGGTTCGCCGGGCAGATCGATCGCGGCGCGGATCGGCATCTCGCCGACTTCGCCGTCGCCGAGCGCGCGCTCGAAGACCGCACGCTTGCCGGCGCCGCGGATCAGCAGCAGGCGCAAGTGCGCCTGCGCAAGGCCGGACGGCGTCAGGCTGATGCGCTGCGAATAGGCGCCGGCGACCTTGCAGCCGGTGGCGTCGATGGCCGCGTAGGGCTCGGTGCTGGAGAGCGCTCGAGGCAGGTTCAGCGCGCCTGGAAAAAGAGATGCGGTATGGCCGTCGTCACCCATGCCGAGGACGACGATGCTCTTCGCCCTCTCCCCGCCTTCGGCGTCGCCGCGGGAACGCGTTTCGAATTCGTGCCAGCGCAGATTCGCCTGGCGCACCGCTTCTTCGATGGATTGATGCGAAGCACGCAGCGGTTCGAATGCCGCAACGGACGCAGCGCCCTGCAGCAGGCTCTCGCGTATCAATCGCGCATTGCTGCCGTCCGCATCCGGTTCTACATCGCGCTCGTCGACGAGCCCGACGACGACGCGCGACCAGTCGAGGGCCTGCATGGACAGTGCGCGATAGGCAGGCGCCGGCGTGGTGCCGCCGGACAGCAGCAAACGCACAGGAGTGGGAACGTCGAGCGCGAGGCGCAAGGCCTGCGCGATCGCCGACACCGCGCCCGCGGCCCACGCGTGTTCGTCCGCGCTTTCGTGCCAGACGATGCGTGCCGCACGCGCCGCGCCTGCGGAGGCCATGATCAGTTCTTCGCGGTCGCGGCGATGCCGCCAACGACCGCGCCGTCGACATCGGCCAGCGCCGCCGCGGCCGCACCGAGCAGGCCCGCATCCGGATGCAGGATCGCCAGGGTCGGCACGCGTGCGAGGGTCTCGACGAAACGCCCCTTGTCTTCGAAGCGCCGGCGGAACCCGCCGCGTTCGAGCCAGGGCAGCAGCAGCGGCGTCAGGCCGCCGGCAAGATACACGCCGTTCCAGGCGCCGAATGCGAGCACGAAATCGCCGGCGACCGAGCCGAGCAGTTCGCAGAACACTTCCACCGCGCGCGTGCAGGTCGGATCGATGCCAGCGCCGGCGCGGCGCGTGATTTCTTCCGGAATCAGTCGCCCTTCGAAATTGCCGTGCAGGCCGCCGAGCGCCTCGTGCAGGTTCGACAGGCCGCTGCCGCACAGCACGCGTTCGTTGGAAACGCGGCCGAAGCGCGCACCGAGGCGGCGCAGGATGTCGATCTCCTCGTCCGTACGCGGTGCGAAGCTGGTATGGCCGCCTTCGGTTTCGAGCGCGGCGGCGCGGCCATCGCGCAGCAGCAGCGCACCGACACCGAGCCCGGTTCCCGGCCCGATCACGGCGAAGGTGCGCGCCTGCGATGCATCCAGCGAGGGCTGCGGCGGCGCACCGATGACGTGCACATCGCCCGCGCCGAGCAGCGGCACGCACAGGCTCATCGCGGCGAAATCGTTGACGAAATGCACGTTGGCAAGCGCCAGCTCGGCGCGCACGCGTTCGCGCGAAACCGACCAGGAATGATTGGTCACCTGCACTTCGCCGTCACGCACCTGGCCGGCGAATGCGAACACGCCGCGATGCGGGCGCGCGCCGCTGTCGCCGAGGTAGGCCAGCGCGGCGTCGGTGAAGGTTGCGAAATCGGCCACGCGATAACGGCGGATGCTGTCGCCGAGCAGGGGCTGCGCGAGCGAAAGATCCGCCAGTGCGAAGCGAACGTTGGTGCCGCCGACATCGGCCAGCAGCACGCTGTCGGAGGACGCCGTCGCCCTCACGACGTGCGCCGTTCGCGCTGCGCGCCGAGCGTGCGCGACGGCAGGAAACTCGCCGCCGCGGCGGGCCCCCAGGAGCCGGCCATGTACGGCAGGATCGGCGTCTCCGATTCGCGCCAGGCGGCGATGATGCTGTCGATCCAGGTCCACGAGGCTTCGACTTCGTCGCTGCGCACGAACAGGGTCGAGTTGCCGTTCAAGGCGTCCAGCAGCAGCCGCTCGTAGGCGATGCGGCGCTGCACGGTCGGCATCGACAGGTCCAGCGGCAGCATCTGCAAGGCCAGCGCGCCCCATTCCGGACCGGTCAGGCTGCTCATCAGCTGCAGCTCGACGTTCTCCTGCGGCTGCAGGCGCAGCACCAGGCGGTTCGGCGTGGCACGTTCGCGGCGCGGCTTCTCGAACAGCCAGTGCGAGGTCGGGCGGAACGTGACGACGACCTCGGTCACGCGTTCGCCCAGGCGCTTGCCGGTGCACAGGCGGAACGGCACGCCGGCCCAGCGCCAGTTGTCGATCGAGGCACGCAGTGCGACGAAGGTTTCCACCGGCTCGCGCCCCTGCACCGACTGCAGCGAGAAGCCGCGCACCGGTGCGCCGTCGATCAGCCCGGCTTCGTAGCGGCCGCGCACCGAATCGGCCTGCGCGCAGTCGGCGCGGAATGGACGCAGCGCGCGCAGCACTTTCAGTTTTTCGTCGCGCAGCACGTCGGCGTCGAGCGAGGTCGGCGGTTCCATCGCGATCAGGCAGAGCAGTTGCATCACATGGTTCTGCACCATGTCGCGCAGCGCGCCGTAGTCGGCGTAGTAGCTTTCGCGGCCGTCGACGCCGGCCGTCTCGGCGACCAGGATGTCGACCGATTCGATCCAGCGGTGATGCCACACCGCTTCGAGCAGGGTATTGCCGAAGCGCAGCGCGAGCAGGTTCTGCACGGCCGCCTTGCCGAGGTAGTGGTCGATGCGGAAGATGCGGTCTTCGCTGAGGCAGGCACTCAGCGCGGCATTGATCGCACGCGCCGATTCGAGATCGCTGCCGATCGGCTTTTCCAGCACCAGGCGCGAAGGGTCTTCGAGCAGGCCGGCGCCCTTCAGTCCCTGTGCGATCTGCACGAACAGATACGGCGGTGTCGCCAGGTAGCTGACGCAGCGGCGGCCCTCGGCGATTGCGCGCAATGCCTCGGCGATCGCCGGCGGCTGGCTGAGGTCGACGGGAACATAGTCGATCCGGCGCAGCAGTTCGGCGCGCGCTTCGGCGTCGCCCTCTTCCGCCGGCATGTGCTCGCCGAGCCAGGTGCGGAATCCTTCGCTGTCGTGGCTGTGCCGCGCGACGGCGATGATGCGGAAGTCTTCCGGCAGCAAACGGTCGCGCAGGAGATGCAGCAGCGAAGGAAACAACTGTCGCGCGGCGAGATCGCCGGTAGCGCCGAAGAGCAGTAGCGTGTCGTGCACGAGGCGAGTTCTCCGCTGGGGCCGGCTTTCAATTGGTATCGATAGCATACCTTCTGCCGCGACACCGCCGCGCGGCGGTATCGCAGCCCGAAGCGAACAGCGGCACGGTCAGGTTTCCGACAGTTCGCCGCCGTTCGAGGCGACGATCTTCGCATATAGCTTGCCGCTCGCCTTGGGCGTGCGCTTCTGCGTCTGGAAGTCGACGTGGACGATGCCGAAGCGCTTGGAAAAGCCGAGCGACCATTCCAGGTTGTCGAGCAGCGACCAGGCCATGTAGCCGCGCACGTCGCAGCCGAGTCCGATCGCATCGTGGATCGCGCGCAGGTGCTTTTTCAGATAGTCCACGCGCAGCGGATCATCGATCGTGTCGTTCTCGGCGACCGGCGGATCGTAGAACGCCGAACCGTTCTCGGTGATGTAGACCGGCGGATTGCCGTAGCGGTCGCGCAGCCACACCAGCGTATCGGTGAGCCCCTGCGGAAACACTTCCCAGCCGGTTTCGCTGTAGGTCGCGTGCTGGCGCACGGCCGAGGCCTTCAGCGGCCAGGATTGTTCGTCGTGCCGGGTCACGCTGCGCGTGTAGTAGTTGAAACCGAGGAAATCGATCGGCTGCTTGATCAGCGCGTAGTCTTCGTCGGGCCATTCCGGCCAGGCTTCGCCGAACACCTCGCGCAGTTCCGGCGGGTAGCTGCCGAGGAAGACCGGATCGAGGTACTGGCGATTCATGTAGGCGTCCGCGCGCAGCACGGCGGCGGCGTCTGCGGCGCTCTCGCTGGCCGGATATTTCGGCTCGAGGTTCACCACGATGCCGATCTCGTGCTTGCCCTCGGCGCGATACGCCTGCACCGCGGCGCCATGCGAACGCAGCAGGTGATGGGTGGCGATCGGCGCTTCGAAGCGGTTGCGATGACCCGGCGCGAGCGCACCGTGCAGGTAGCCGCCGTCGGTGACGACCCAGGGCTCGTTGAGCGTCGCCCACTTCTTCACGCGGCCGTCGAG
>DASWPR010000141.1:0-5201 GCA_036398455.1 Dokdonella sp. | reverse complement strand
CGGACTCAAGGCCGCGATCGTCGAGCGCCGCTACGTGTCGGTGCTGACCAAGCAGGATACCGGCGTCTACAAGTACGACTCGCGCATGAAGGAAGTGCCGCTCGGCGAAGCGCCGCTGAAGATCGCCGCGAACGGCCTCGACTACGATCTGCCGACCGCGACGCCGGGCAGCTACGCATTGGTGGTGAAGAACGCGCGCGGCGAGGAACTCAACCGCGTGCAGTTCGCGGTCGCCGGCGAGGGCAATCTCAGCCGCTCGCTCGAACGCAATGCGGAACTCGAACTCGCCCTTTCCAAGCACGACTACGCGCCGGGCGAGGAGATCGAAGTCGCGATCCGCGCGCCTTACGCGGGCGCCGGCCTGATCACGCTGGAACGCGATCGCGTGTATGCGCAGGCCTGGTTCAGGACCGCGACGACGGGCTCGGTGCAGAAGATCCGCGTGCCGGCCGATTTCGAGGGCAATGGCTACGTCAACGTGCAGTTCATCCGCGATCCGTCATCGGACGAAATCTTCATGAGCCCCTTGTCGTACGGCGTGGTGCCGTTCTCGGTCAACCTCGACGCGCGCCGCGATACGGTCAGCGTGGCGACGCCCCAGCAGGTCAAGCCGGGCGAGACGCTGAAGATGAAGCTGAGCGTGGCAAAGCCTGCGCGCGTGGCGGTGTTCGCGGTCGACGAAGGCATCCTGCAGGTGGCGCGCTACACGCTCGGCGATCCGCTCGATTTCTTCTTCAAGAAACGCATGCTCGAAGTCGGTACCAGCCAGACGCTGGACCTGATCCTGCCCGAATTCGCCAAGCTTGCCGGCATGGCTGCCCCGGGCGGCGACGAAGATGCCGCGCTCGGCCGCCATCTCAATCCGTTCCGCAAGAAGCATGCGCCGCCGGTGGCGTACTGGTCGGGCCTGATCGACGTGAAGGACACCAGGGAGTTCAGCTGGAAGCTGCCGGACGACTTCAACGGCAAGCTGCGCGTGATGGCCGTCGCCGTGGCGCCGGATCGCGTCGGCACATTCCAGGGCGCGACCACCGTGCGCGGGGATTTCGTGCTGTCGCCGAATGTGCCGGCGATGGTCGCGCCGGGCGACGAGTTCGAAGTCAGCGTCGGCGTCGCCAACAATCTCAGCGGTCTCGCCGGCAAGGAACTGCCGATCAGCGTGAAGCTGGATGCGAACGCGGCGGTGGAGGCGGTCGGCGGCGCGACGCAGGAACTCAAGCTCGGCGAACTGCGCGAAGGCGTCGCGCTGTTCCGCCTGCGTGCGAAGGGCGAGCCGGGCGTGGCGACGCTGGTCTTCAGCGCGAGCAGCGGCGACAAGGGCGCGAAGCAGACCATCGACGTCTCGGTGCGTCCGGCGGTGCCGTATCGCAGCGAGGTGGCGATCGGCTCGTTCGGCCGCGGCAGCGCCGAGGTGAAGCCGCTGCGCAGCATGTTCGATGCGCACGCGAAACGCGATGCGGCGATGTCGTTCGCGCCGCTGGTGCTGGCGAAGGGCCTGGCTGCCTATCTCGATGATTTCCCGCATCGCTGCACCGAGCAGTTGCTCAGCCAGGGCATGCCGGCGCTGGTGTTCGATGCGCATCCGGAGTTCGGCGCGAAGCTGCGCACGGACGGCACAGGCAAGGACGCCGTCGATTCGGCAAAGGCGTTCGCGCAACTGATCGCGGTGCTGCGCTCGCGCCAGAACGCGGAAGGCGGATTCGGCCTGTGGACCGCGACGGTACAGTCCGAACGCTACGTGTCGGCCTACGCGGTCGAGTTCCTGCTCGAAGCGAAGGAACGCGGCAAGCCGGTGCCGGCCGATCTGCTGGAGCGTGCGAACGCCTATCTCGGGCAGCTGGCCGCCGACGAAAGCGACGGCAGCCTGGCGGGCCTGCGCGAGCGCGCGTTCGCGATCTACCTGCTGACGCGCCAGGGCCGGGTCACGACGAATCCGCTCGCGGCCACGCGCCAGCGTCTGGAAGAGCGCTGGCCGAAGGATTGGAAAGACGATATCGCGGCGGCCTATCTCGCAGCCTCGCTGCAATTGCTGAAGCAGGACAAGGAGGCGGCTGCGCTGATGAGCGGTCCGCAGAAGGTCCTGCTGCGCCAGGCGCAGGATTCGGCCTACCGCTACGAGCGCTACTACGATCCGGTCATCCGCGACAGCGCGACGTTGTATCTGATTGCGCGGCACTTCCCGGAGCGTGCGAAAACGCTGCCGCCGGATGCGCTGCGCAATATCGTCGGCGCGCTGCAGCGCGGCTGGTACAACACGCTGTCGTCGGCGCAGACGATCCTTGCGCTGGATGCCTATGCGAGCAAGGCCGGCGCCGATCTGATGGCCAGGCTCGCGATCGACGCCATTGCCGCGGACGGCAGTGCGACCGCGATCGGAAAGATCGACGGCATCATCGAATCGGCGAAGTTCGATGCCGCGGCAAGTGCGCTGCGCTTTCGCAACGACGCCGATGCGAACGTCTGGTACAGCGTCGCGCAGACCGGCTTCGATCGCAGCGTGCCGAGCGTCGAGCGCAAGGAAGGCATCGAGATCCTGCGCGAGTTCACCGACGCCGAAGGCCATGCATTGAGCAAGGTCGGGCTCGGCGACGAAGTGCAGGTGCACCTGAAGATCCGTGCGACGCGCGGCGATGGCATCGGCGATGTCGCCATCGTCGACCTGCTGCCCGGCGGCTTCGAACCGGTGCAGGAAAGCCACACGACCAGCGATGCGCCGCCCGCCGACGGCAGCGACCCCGCCGCCGCAAGCGCCGCCGCCGGCACGAATGCGACGACCTGGGTCAGCCCAGTCGGCCTCGCGGCATCGACCTGGCAGCCGACCTATGCCGATGTCCGCGACGATCGCGTGGTGGTCTACGGCAGCGCGACGCGCGACGTGCAGGAATTCGTCTATCGGATCAAGGCGACCAACGCGGGCACCTACGTCGTGCCGCCGGCCTACGGCGAATCGATGTACGACCGTACGATTCAGGCGCAGTCGAAGGGCGGTGGCGTGCTGACGGTGGAGCGAAAGTAGGGCTCAGCCAAGCCCAGCCGTGCAGAGCACGGTAGCGCATGAACGCGACGCGATGTCGACGTGCTCCCTCTCCTCCCACCTCTTTGGGTGGGGGAGAGGGCTGCGAATAGGCGGCGGGTTTGCGGGCTCGCGCACGGTCGCTGAATCCGCGGCGATGTCGTTTGAAACGAGAGCTCCCAGCCAAGCCAACGATCTGCCACACCATGCCCTTGCCCGCTCACCCTGACCCTCTCGCGCAGACGAAAAAACCGTTGGGGGAAGAGAGGGCCATCGAACGCGGTGCGCGAATCCGATCCGTGCAGCGTTCGCCGCTGCGCCGCTGGCATAACTGGCTGGCGGCCGTCGCGCTGCTCGCCGCGGTATTGGCGGGAATCCGAGGGTGGCCGCGCCCGCCGCTGGCCGACCTCGTGCCCGGCTCGACTGCGGTGCTGGATGCGCAGGGAAAACTGCTCCGCCTGAGCCTGGCGCGCGACGACAAGTACCGCATCTGGACGCCGCTCGCGTCGATCCCGCGCGATCTCGTCGATGCCGTGCAACTGCACGAGGACCGCTGGTTCCGCTGGCATCCCGGGTTCAATCCCTGGAGCCTGGCGCGCGGCGCGCTGGTCACCTATGTCGCCGGTGGAAACCGCCAGGGCGGTTCGACATTGACGATGCAGCTGGTGCGCCTGCTGCATCGCGAAACCACGCGCACACCGGGCGGCAAGGCCGTGCAGGTGCTGCGCGCGCTGTGGCTGGAGCTGCGCTATTCGAAGAACGACATCCTCGAGGCGTATCTCAACCTGGCCCCGTACGGCGGCAACATCGAAGGCGTTGCTGCGGCGAGCCGGATCTATTTCGACAAGCCGGTCGAGCGCCTCAGCCTGCCGGAAATCCTCGCGCTGGCGGTATTGCCGCAGGATCCGAGCCGCCGCATGCGCAGCGGCGATGCCGACGCCGATCTCGCCGGCGATCCGCTACGCGCAGCGCGCGATCGTCTGTTCCGGCGCTGGGAAAAGGTACACGGCGACAGCAGTGCCGATCGCGCCCTGTTCAATCTGCCGCTGCACTTGCGCCCCGCGCGCGCGCTGCCGTTCGCGGCACCCCACGCGGTGGAGCAGGTGCTCGCCGAAGCGCGGCTGGCGGCGCGTCATGAGCCGGAAATCCGCACTACCCTGGACCTGCACCTGCAGGCGCTGCTCGAACGCCAGGTGCGTGATTATCTGGCGCAGCGTCGCGTCAACGGACTGGTCAATGCCGCCGCTCTGCTGGTCGATACGCGCGACATGGGCGTCAAGGCGATGGTCGGCTCGGCCGACTATTTCGATGCCGCGATCTCCGGTCAGGTCAATGGCACCGCGGCGAAGCGTTCGCCGGGATCGACCTTGAAGCCTTTCATCTACGCGCTCGGTCTCGACCAGGGCGTGCTGCATCCGCGTACCGTGCTGCGCGATGTGCCGACGGCGTTCGGTCCGTTCACGCCGGAGAATTTCGACGGGCGTTTCCTCGGTCCGGTCAGCGCCGCCGACGCGCTGATCCGCAGCCGCAATATTCCAGCGGTGTACGTCGCCTCCAAGCTCGCCAATCCGAGCTTCTACGATTTCCTCGAGGCTGCCGGCATCAGCCGCCTGGCGAGCGAGCGTCACTACGGCCTCGCGCTGGTGCTCGGCGGCGGCGAGGTGACGATGCAGGAACTGGCGACCCTGTATGCCATGCTCGCCAATCACGGCGAGCTGCGCCCGCTGCGCCTGCGCGGAGACGAGCCGCAGGCGAAAGGCGCGCGCCTGCTCAGCGAGGAAGCGAGCTTCGTCGCGCTCGACATGCTGCGGCAGAATCCGCGACCCGACGAAGCCACCGTCGCCAGCGCGACGCGCGTGCCGGTCGCGTGGAAGACCGGGACATCGTGGAGTTTCCGCGATGCCTGGAGCGCCGGCACGTTCGGCCCCTACGTGCTGATCGTCTGGCTCGGCAATTTCGACGGCGCCGGCAATCCGTCGCTGATCGGCGTGGAGGCCGCCGCGCCGCTGTTCTTCCGCATCGTCGACGCGATCAAGGCCGAACAGCCTGGATTGTCTGAGCCGCCGTGGCGCCTGCCGGCCGGCGTCAAGCGCGTCGAAGTCTGTCTGGCGAGCGGCGACCTGCCCAATGCCTGGTGTCCGCGTCGCGGCGAGACCTGGTTCCTGCCCGGCAAGTCGCCGATCCGCGT
>DASWPR010000140.1:0-2604 GCA_036398455.1 Dokdonella sp. | reverse complement strand
TTCCGGCCGACTTCAGCGATGCCGATCCGCTCGCGCGCGGCCGCTATCTCACTCAGGCAGCCTACTGCGAAGCCTGCCACACCGACGAGAACGGCAAGCCCTTCGCCGGCGGCCGCGCGTTCAAGACAGCCTTCGGTACGCTGTATTCGCCGAACATCACGCCGGACCTGCAGACCGGCATCGGCCAGTACACCGACGCCGACTTCCTCAACGTGGTGCACAAGGGGGTCGGTCGCGGCGGCAAGAAGCTCTACCCGGCGTTTCCGTATGCCGCGTACACCTATCTCGTCGATGAAGACGTGCTCGCGATCAAGGCGTATCTGTTCTCGCTGGCACCGGTGCAAAAAGCGGCGCCGGAGAACGCACTGGCATTTCCATTCAACCAGCGCTGGCTGATGACGTTCTGGGGTGCGCTGTTCAACCCCGACCAGCGTTTCCAGCCGATACCGGAGCAGAGCGCCGAGTGGAATCGCGGTGCCTATCTGGCCGAAGGGCTCGCGCATTGCGGCGACTGCCACACGCCGCGCAACCTGGTGCAAGGATTGGACAATGCGCACAAATTCGGTGGCACGCTCACCAATGGCTGGCGCGCCTACAACGTCACCGCCGACAAGACCGCCGGCATCGGCAGCTGGAGCGATGCGGAGCTTGCGCAGTATCTCGCCTCCGGCCACGCCGCCGGGCGCGGTTCCGCGTCGGGGCCGATGGGCGAAGCGGTCGATCTCAGTTTCCGCAACCTGACGTCGAGCGACATCCACGCGCTGGTGACCTATCTGCGCAGCGTGCCCGCGCTGCCATCGAAGGACCTGCCGGCGCCGAAGACCGCGCTGGCGTCGGCCGATCCGAAGCAGGGCGTCGCCTCCGACATCGATCCGCATGGCAGGAAAATCTTCGCCGGCGCGTGCGCGAGCTGCCACGGCTGGACCGGCGCGAGCGCGTTGTCGCCGCGCGCGACGCTGACCGGAACGCGCGCGATCAACGATCCGACCGCGGTCAATGTTGCGCAGATGGTCCTGCACGGCACCGAATCGAAAGACCGCGACGGCCGGCTCGCGATGCCCGGATTCGGCGAGGCCTACAACGACGAGGAGATCGCGGCGGTGGCCAACTACGTGACCGCGAGGTTCGGCGCGGCGCCTTCGTCGATCACGCCCGAGGATGTGCGCAGGATGCGCGCGATGGACTAGGTTGGCCGCGCGCTCGCGGACGGCAGCGCTTCGCCGCCGCTGAGCAAAGGCTTCGCGACTGGGCGAAGCCGTTGCCGTCATCGAGCGCTATCGCATCGTCACCACGGCGTCGCCACGAACCCGTGGCGCTTGCCGGTCGCGTCGAAGTATTCGCCGGCGATCACGCCGAAATTGTTGATGGCGGTCACGATGGTTGCCGCCACGCCGGGCATGTCCAGTGTCTTGAAGCGTCCACGCGCCTCGATGAAGCCGTGGATCAGCCCTGCGCTGTCGACGTAATAGCCGGCGGTCTGGCCGACGTCGTTGACCGCGAAGGCGACGGTGCCGCCGGGGCCTGCGCTGGGCACGTCGATCCACGAAAACTGTCCATTCGCGCTGCGACGGAAGCCGCGTACTTCGGCCGGATCGTTGTCCCAGTAGCCGACGATCTCGCCATCGGCGTTGATGCCGAGCGGATAGGTGTCGCGCGCGCCGGCGACGTCGATCGGCGTGTCGTGTCCGTAGCGGCGCAGCATTCCGTGAAAGACTCCGTCGGCATCCCAGTACACGCCGGCGATCGCCCCGAACGGGCTGACGCCGTCGACGTTCGCGTTGAGGTGGCCCGGAAAATCCACCGTCTCCACCTGGCTCCCATGCAGCAGGAAGCCGTGCTGTCGCTGCGAGGGATCGGTGTACGCGCCGAACAGCATGCCGAATTCGGTGGGCCCGCCGGCGGCGCTGGTCCTGTCGTCGAACAGCCCGTCCGGATCGAGCGACTCGAAACGGCCGTTGCGGTAGGCCATCGCGTGCGACGGCAGACCGTTCATGCTGTATTGACCGGCCAGCTCGCCGAAATCGTTGAGGCCCCAGATGATCGTCGACGAAGCGCCCGGGTAGTCGAGCGTCTGATAGGTGTAGTTCGCAGAAAAGTTCGCGTCGGTCTCGGGCGCCGGGCTGGCGGCGCTGGCGCCAGCGGCGAATGCGAGGGTGAAGAAGGCGGCGGCCCGTGCGAGCCGGTGATGCGCAATACGAGGATGTGCCATGGGGTTCGATCCTTCATCGAAGAGAGAATGCGATGGCTTCCCGAAGGCTTGCCGCCGTTCCGGAACGACGCCATCTCTCACCCCAGCGCAAAAGAGGTGCGGGTACCGACAGGCGTCGGCGTGCCGCTTGCGATTGCAATGCCGGTAACGAGGCGCCGCCTAAATCCGGGCCGGTTCGCTAGACTGCAGCGATCCGATGTATTCCACCTTCGCAGGAGATCTCTCATGTCCAGCCATCCCAAACCTCTGGATCGTGCATTCGTGGACACGCAGCGCGAGCGTCTGCTCGCCATCCGTGCGGAAATCCTCGGCGGCGAAGATCGCAGGGCTGCCGAAAGCCGCGCGTCGCAGGAGGAGCAGGGAGGCGAAGCGCAGGAATACGAGGAACGCGCGCA
>DASWPR010000139.1:0-10027 GCA_036398455.1 Dokdonella sp. | reverse complement strand
GAGCGTGGTCAGCCTCAGCGTTTCGGCCGAGACATCGGCGGCGAAGCGCGGACCGTCGAGCGCCACGGCGGTGAGGCAGACGCCTGCGACCGCGATGCTGTCGCCGATGGCGACGTCGCCCATGTCGAGGCCGCCCGCGTCGATCTCGATGAACGCGTCGCCGCCGCGTGCGGCGCGCGCCGCGACACGACCGACGGACTGGATGATTCCGGTGAACATGACGTCTCCTTGAAGCGAACCCATGGCGTCGTCCGCCCAGCGGCAGGACGACGGGATCTGTGGTCGTTACGCCGGCCGCAAAAGCAGGCGCCGATCGTCGCCGACCTGGCGCTGATCGACGACCTGCAGCTTCCAGCGCGCCGCCATGTCCGACAACGCCGGCAGCTGCAGCAGCGGCCGCGCGCTGTCGCCGAGCAGGACCGGCGCCACATACAGCAGCAGTTCGTCGACGAGGCCGGCCGCGAACAGCGCGCCGCACAGCGTCGCACCCGCTTCGACCTGCACTTCGTTCATGCCGCGTGCCGCCAGCAGCCGCAGCACGTGCAGCAGATCGAGGCCATGCGGGCCGCTTTCAACCTCCGCGAGGCCGGCGTGGGCGAAACGATCGTCGCCCGGCCTGGCGTGGTGTGCATGCAAGACCAGCGTGGGTGCCGACGGGTCGAGCATGCGAGCGCCTTTCGGGGTGCGCAGATCGCGATCCAGTACGGTACGCAAAGGCGCGATACAGCTCTCTTCCCCGGCGCAGCCGATGGAAAGGGGGTCGAGGCGCACCGTCAGCGCGGGATCGTCGGCCAGCACGGTGCCGATACCCGTCAGGATCGCCGAACTGCGCGCGCGCCAGCGCTGCACATCCGCTCGCGCGGCAGCGCCGCTGATCCACTTCGATTCGCCATTGGCGAGCGCCGTGCGGCCGTCCAGGCTCGTCGCCAGCTTCACGCGCAGCCACGGCCGGCCGCGCTCGATGCGACTGAAGAAGCCGCGATTGAGCTCGCGCGCAACCTCGCGCATGAGGCCGCTCTCGACCGCGATACCGGCTGCGCGCAGGCGATCGAGCGCGCCGCCTTCACATTGGAACGCATCTTCGCTGGCAATCACCACGCGTGCCACGCCGGCGGCGATCAGCGCATCCGCGCACGGCGGCGTGCGGCCGTGCAAGCCGCACGGTTCCAACGTCACGTAAGCGGTTGCGCCGAGTGCACGCTCGCCGGCCTCGCGCAGGGCGAAGATTTCCGCGTGCGGGCCGCCGGCCTGGCGATGCCATCCCTCGCCGACCGCGCGATCGCCGTGCGCGATCACGCAGCCGACACGCGGGTTCGGCTGCGTGGTGTACAAGCCGCGCTCGGCCAGCCGCAGCGCCTGCGCCATCCACGCATGGTCGAGCGCGGAGAACACCAGCGCCTAGCCTTTCGCTTTGCGCGGAACGACATCGCCGAGCAGCGGCAGCTGCAGGCCTTCGATCGCCGGCAGGTCGCGCTCCAGGCGCTCGATCTCTTCGCGGAACGCCTGTACATCTTCGAAGCTGCGATAGACCGACGCGAAGCGCACGTAGGCGACGTGATCGAGCTTCTTCAGCTCGCGCATGACCAGCTCACCGATACGCAGGCTGGCGATTTCGCGTTCGCCGCTGCGGCGCAGTTCCTCGACGACGACGCGCACGGCGGCGTCGACTTTCTCGCTGCCGACCGGCCGCTTCTGCAGCGCGCGCATGAAACCGGTGCGCAGCTTGCCTTCGTCGAAGGTCTCGCGGCGGCCGTCGCCCTTGACCACGCTCGGCAGCTTGATCTCCGCAGTCTCGAAGGTGTTGAAGCGTTCGCCGCAGGCTTCGCATTCGCGGCGGCGGCGGATCGTCGCGCCGTCCTCGGATACGCGCGAATCGATCACGCGGGTATCTTCGTGCTGGCAGAAGGGGCAATGCATCGGTCAGGCCGCGACACCGAGGCGCTGCTGCGACGCCACCGCTTCGATGAAGGCGCGCGCCAGCGGCGGACAGGCGCCGACCAGCGCCACGCGCTCGTGCTGGAACAGCGTGGCGACGAAAAACGGATGGCCGTCGAGTTCGATGCCACGCACCTCGCCCTGCCCGTCGACGGCGCTGATGCGCAGCGGCCCGCCTTCGATGGCGGCGCGAAAGTCCGCGGACAGACCATAGCGGCAGTGATAGGCCTCTTCGATCGTCGCCATGCCGTAGGCGGCGGCAATGCGCGTGCCGGCACGCAGGTGCACCGCATCGCGCACCTCGACCAGCGCGCAGCTGAGCGGCACGACGACCGCGCGCGCGGCGTCCGGCGACGTTTCCGCATGGTCCGCATCGGCCCAGCCGAGCACGTTGCGCGCGTATTCGACGACTGCATGCTGGAAACCGCCGCAGGTGCCGATGAACGGCATCCGCCGCTCGCGCGCATGGCGGATCGCGGCGAGCGCGCCGTCCATGTCGCGATAGGGACTGCCCGGCACGCACCACAGGCCGTCGAGGCGCGCGAGATCGTCGGCGTCGCCGACCGCATCGGTACCGATCCAGGCGACGTCGACATCGACTTCGCAGGCCGCGGCAGCGAGTCCCAGCGCCAGCGGGATCGCATGATGGGCGACGACGTTGCCGTCGTAGTCACCGATCAAACCGATGCGTAGCGCTTGCATGCGTGTGGCTTCAGCCGTAGACGGGATATTTCTTGCACTGCGCGGTGACCTTGCCGCGCACCGTGGCGATCACGCCCGCATCGCCCGGCGCATCGAGCACGTCGCAGATCCAGTTCGCCAGGTCCACGCAATCGGCCTCGATATAACCGCGCGTCGTCACCGCCGGCGTGCCGATGCGCAAGCCCGAGGTGACGAACGGCGAACGCGGATCGTTCGGCACCGCATTCTTGTTGACCGTGATGTGCGCATCGCCGAGCGCGGCCTCCGCGTCCTTGCCGGTGACGTCGCGGCCGATCAGGTCGAGCAGCATCAGGTGGTTCTCGGTACCGCCGGAGACGATCCGGTAGCCGCGCGCGATGAAGGTCTTCGCCATCGCCTGCGCGTTCTTCACCACCTGTTGCTGGTAGCTCTTGAACTCAGGCTCCAGCGCTTCCTTGAACGCCACCGCCTTCGCTGCGATCACGTGCATCAGCGGGCCGCCCTGGATGCCGGGGAAGACGATCGACTGCAGCTTCTTTTCCAGATCCGCGCCGAGCCCCTTGGCGACGATGATGCCGCCGCGCGGACCGCGCAGCGTCTTGTGCGTCGTCGACGTGACGACATGCGCGTGCGGCAGCGGGCTCGGATACACGCCTGCCGCGACGAGGCCGGCGATATGCGCCATGTCGACGAACAGGTAGGCGCCGATCTTGTCGGCGATCTGGCGGAAGCGCGCCCAGTCGAGCACCTGCGAGTAGGCCGAGAAACCGGCGATGATCATCTTCGGCTTGTGTTCGAGCGCGAGCTTCTCCACCTCGGCATAGTCGACCTTGCCGGTGGTCGGATCGATGCCGTATTGCACCGCGTGGAAGATCTTGCCGGACAGGTTCACCTTGGCGCCGTGCGTCAGGTGACCGCCATGCGCCAGGCTCATGCCGAGGATCGTATCGCCGGGCTGCAGCAGGGCGAAATACACCGCCTGGTTCGCCTGCGATCCCGAATGCGGCTGCACGTTCGCGTAGTCGGCGTCGAACAGCTGCTTGACGCGCTCGATCGCCAGCGTCTCGGCGATGTCGACGTATTCGCAGCCGCCGTAATAGCGCTTGCCCGGATAGCCTTCGGCGTATTTGTTCGTCAGTACCGAACCCTGCGCCTCGAGCACGCGCGGGCTGGCGTAGTTCTCCGATGCGATCAGTTCGACGTGATCCTCCTGGCGCTGGCGCTCGGAGGCCATCGCCTTGGCGAGTTCAGGGTCGAAACCTTCGATACGGGCATCCTTGGGGAACATCACGGGAACCTGTGCAAGCCGCGGGGGAGCGCATGTTACCGCTTTGTGGCGCCGGACATGGCCTTGCGCAAGGCCGTACCGCCCTCAAATCGGCCGCCGACATGACGCGCCGCCCGGCGATCGGCGATAATGCGCGTCTTCCCGTTTCCACAGGACCCGGCGCTCTCACCCGCGTCGCTGCGTCCCTCGCCCGGAGTGAGCATGCAATACATCTACACGATGATCGGCGTCAGCAAGGTGGTTCCACCGAAGCGCCAGATCATCAAGGACATTTCGCTGTCGTTCTTCCCTGGCGCGAAGATCGGCCTGCTCGGCCTCAATGGCGCCGGCAAATCGACCGTGCTGCGCATCATGGCCGGCACCGATACCGATTTCGTCGGCGAGGCGCGGCCGAACCCGGGCACCAAGATCGGCTTCCTCGAACAGGAACCCAAGCTCGACCCCGACAAGACCGTGCGCCAGGTGGTCGAGGAAGGCGTCTCCGAGATCATCAATGCGCAGACGCGGCTCGATGAGGTGTACGCCGCGTACGCCGAAGAAGGCGCCGATTTCGACAAGCTCGCCGCCGAGCAGCAGCGCCTGGAAAACCTGCTCGCCGCGAACGACGCGCACGCGCTCGAGCGTCAGCTCGAAGTCGCCGCCGACGCGCTGCGCCTGCCGCCGTGGGATGCGATCGTCGGCAAGCTTTCCGGCGGCGAGAAGCGCCGCGTCGCGCTGTGCCGCCTGCTGCTCTCCAAGCCGGACATGCTGCTGCTCGACGAACCGACCAACCATCTCGATGCCGAATCGGTCGAGTGGCTGGAGCACTTCCTGGCGGCGTTCCCCGGCACCGTCGTCGCGGTCACCCACGATCGCTACTTTCTGGACAATGCGGCCGAGTGGATTCTCGAACTCGACCGCGGCCGCGGCATTCCGTGGAAGGGCAATTATTCGTCCTGGCTGGAGCAGAAGGACGAACGCCTCAAGCAGGAAGAATCCGGCGAAAAGGCACGCCAGAAGGCGATCCAGCGCGAGCTCGAATGGGCCCGCAGCAACGCCAAGGGCGGCCGCAGCAAGGGCAAGGCGCGCCTCGCGCGCATCGAGGAACTGCAGTCGGTCGACTACCAGCGGCGCCAGGAAACCAACGAGATCTTCATCCCGCCGGGCGAGCGCCTCGGCAGCCAGGTGATCGAGTTCAAGGGCGTCACCAAGTCGTTCGGCGACCGCCTGCTGATCGACGACCTGAGCTTCGCCGCGCCTCCCGGCGCGATCATCGGCATCATCGGTCCGAACGGCGCCGGCAAGTCGACGCTGTTCAAGATGATCACCGGCCAGGAAAAGCCGGACAAGGGCGAGATCAGCACCGGCCAGACCGTCAAGATCGCCTACGTGGACCAGAGCCGCGAGAAGCTCGAAGGCAATCACAACGTGTTCCAGGAAGTGTCCGGCGGCGCCGACATCCTCTCCATCAACGGCATCGAGATCCAGTCGCGCGCCTACATCGGCCGCTTCAACTTCAAGGGGCCGGACCAGCAGAAGCTGGTCGGCACGCTCTCCGGCGGCGAACGCGGCCGCCTGCACCTGGCCAAGACGCTGCTGCAGGGCGGCAACGTCCTGCTGCTCGACGAACCCTCGAACGACCTCGATATCGAAACGCTGCGCGCGCTGGAAGACGCCCTGCTCGAATTCCCGGGCAATACGTTCGTGATTTCGCACGATCGCTGGTTCCTCGACCGTATCGCGACGCATATCCTGGCGTTCGAAGGCGATTCGCACGTCGAGTTCTTCCCCGGCAACTACAAGGAATACGAGGAAGACAAGAAGCGCCGCCTCGGCGACGAAGCCGCGCAGCCGCACCGCATCCGCTATAAGAAGCTGGTTTGAAGCCCGTTCACTCCCCGATGCCGGGGAGCGAATGCGACACCGGGAGGCGCAGTCCGTCATGAATTTCATCTACGCCCTGCGCTCGGCCTGGCAACGCAACGGCAGCTTGCTGTGCGTGGGGCTCGATCCGGAGCCCGCGCGCTTCCCGGCCGAACTGCGCGATACGCCCGATGCGATCTTCACGTTCTGCCGCTCGATCGTCGATGCGACGGCCGATCTCGTGTGCTGCTTCAAGCCGCAGATCGCGCACTTCGCCGCGCATGGCGCCGAGGATGCGCTGACCCGGCTGATCGCGCACATCCACGAGCATCACGCCGGTATTCCAGTGATCCTCGATGCCAAGCGCGGCGATATCGGCTCGACCGCACAGAACTATGCGGTCGAGGCGTTCGACCGTTACGGCGCCGACGCGGTCACGGTGAATCCCTACCTCGGCCGCGACGCCGTGCTGCCGTTCCTGGAGCGCGCCGACAAAGGCGTGATCATCCTCTGCCGCACGTCCAACCCCGGCGCGCAGGACCTGCAGGATCTGGTCGTCTCCAGCGAACGCGGCGGCGGCGGGCGCAAGCTGTATCAGCACGTCGCACGCACGGTCGCCGGCGAATGGAATGCCAACGGCAATTGCGCGCTGGTCGTCGGCGCAACGTACCCGGAGGAACTGGCCGACGTGCGCCGCCGTGTCGGCGACATGCCGCTGCTGGTGCCTGGCATCGGCGCTCAGGGTGGCGATGTCGAGGCGGTGGTGCGCAACGGCAGGAGCGAGAATGGCTCCGGCCTGATGATCAGTTCATCGCGCGCGATCCTCTACGCCGGCAATGGCGCCGACTATGCCGACGCGGCGCGCGTGGCGGCGATGGCGCAGCGCGACGAGATCAATCGGTATCGATGAGTGCGGGGTTTTACCGCGCGTCCGATGGAAGCGTTGCATGGACGCGAAGCCGCACTGCTCCTGCATCCGCTGCCGTGTGCGTGCAACCCACCAGCTCTCGTTCTCATCTCTGCAGCGTTGCGACGAAAACACCATCCCTGCCCCACCTGACCTTCTCCCATGGCGAGGCCACCGAGGAGGGGATAACAGCCGCGTGGGCTCAATCGTCGGCGACATCCATGCCGGGGAACAGCACCTCGGTAAAACCGAAGCGCGAGAAATCGGTGATGCGCATCGGATACAGCGTGCCGATCAGGTGGTCGCATTCGTGCTGCACGACGCGGGCGTGGAATCCCTCGGCGATGCGGTCGATAGGCGCGCCGTCCGGATCGAACCCGGCGTAGCGGATCGACGACCAGCGCTCGACGACGCCGCGCAGGCCGGGCACGGACAGACAGCCCTCCCACCCTTCCTCGCGCGCCTCGGACAACGGCGTGATCGTCGGATTCAGCAGGATCGTACGCGGCACGGGCGGCGCGTCGGGATAACGCTCGCTGCTGTCGAAGCCGAAGATCACCAGTTGCAGGTCGATGCCGATCTGCGGCGCGGCGAGGCCGACACCGCCGGCCGCGTGCATCGTGTCGAACATGTCGGCGATCAGCTCGCGCAGTTCGGGCGTGCCGAAACGCTCCACCGGCTGCGCCACGCGCAGCAGACGCGGATCGCCCATCTTGAGGATTTCGTGGATCATCGGTGCAGCCGCTTCGTGGACCTTGCGCGATTATCGCGCACGCCGCAGCGGCGCGGCGATACGGCCCCCGATGCAAGGCCCGCCGCAGCGTGACGCCCCCGCGGGACCTGTGTTTTGATACGGTCGCGGACCCACCCCGCGTACTTTTCCACAACCGAGGTATTCCATGAGTTCCCAACCGGCCGCGGCCAAGCCCGTCGCGCAGCTCACGGTGCGCGCCGTGATCCTTTCGGTGATCCTGGCGATGATCCTCGCCGCTGCGAACGCCTACCTCGGCCTGTTCGCCGGCTTGACCATCGCGACGGCGATCCCGGCCGCGGTCGTCTCGATGGCCGTGCTGCGCGCGCTCGGCGGCGGCACCATCCTCGAAAACAACATCGTGCAGACCGGCGCCTCGGCGGGTTCGTCGATCGCGGCTGGAGTCATCTTCACGATTCCCGCACTGATCATCCTCGGCTACTGGCAGGATTTCCGCTATTCCTGGGTGCTGGCGATCGCTGGACTCGGCGGCCTGCTCGGCGTGCTGTTTTCGGTGCCGCTGCGGCGCGCGATGATCGTGGAAGAACCGCTCGCGTTCCCGGAAGGCAAGGCGGCCGCCGAGGTGCTGAAGGCCGGCGAGAATCCCGGCCCCGGCGTCCGTATCCTCGCCTTCGCCGGCATCATCGGCACCGTGATGAAGCTCGCCGCCGCCAGCGGACTGCGTGCGATCCCCGACTCCGCCACCGCGGCCGGATTCTTCGGCAAGTACCTCGCCTACATGGGCACCAACCTGTCGCCCGCCCTGCTCGGCGTCGGCTACATCGTCGGGCTGAATGTCGGCATCGTGGTGCTCTCCGGCAGCATCCTGTCCTGGAACATCGCGATCCCGCTGTATCACACGTATTTCCTCGGCAGCGATCCGGAGCTAGCGGCACGGCTGGTTGGACAACCGGCCGCCGACATCGCCGGCATGATCTGGTCGGCGAAGATCCGCTACCTCGGCGTCGGCGCCATGCTGATCGGCGGCGTGTGGACGCTGTTCTCGCTGCGCCGCTCGCTGCTCTCCGGTATCAAGAGCGGCCTTGCCGCCGCGCGCAAGGGCGCCGACGGGCCGGTCGCCGAGACCGAGCGCGACCTGCCGATGAAATGGATGCTGGTGGCGCTGGTGCTGTTCGTGCTGCCGCTGGCCGCGCTGTATCAGGCGATCGTTCACCAGTGGAGTGTCAGCATTCCGATGACCCTCATCATGATCGTCGCCGGCTTCCTGTTCGTGTCGGTATCGGGCTATCTCGCCGGCCTGGTCGGGTCGTCGAACAACCCGGTTTCCGGCATCACCATCGCGACGATCCTGTTCGCTTCGGTCGTGCTGATCCTGCTGCTCGGGCGCGATTCGCCGATCGGCGCAGTGGCGGCGATCATGATCGGTGCGGTGGTCTGCTGCGCCGCTGCGGTCGGCGGCGACAACCTGCAGGATCTCAAGGCCGGCTATATCGTCGGCGCGACGCCCTGGAAACAGCAGCTGATGATCGGCATCGGCGCGTTTTCCTGCGCGCTGGTGATGGCGCCGGTGCTCAACCTGCTCGCCAGCGCCTACGGCATCGGCACGCCGACCGCCGCGCATCCCAATCCGCTCGCCGCGCCGCAGGCGATGCTGATGGCTTCGGTCGCCAAGGGCATGTTCGGCGGCCATCTGCCGTGGGACATGATCGGCATCGGTGCGGTCATCGGCGCATTCACCATCGCGCTCGATGAATGGCTGAAATCGCGCGGATCCTCGTTCCGCGTGCCCGTGCTCGGTGCGGCAATCGGCATCTATCTGCCGTTGGAGCTGATGGTGCCGATTTTCCTCGGCGGCCTGCTGACGCATTTCGTCGAACGCAGGCACAAGCCGAAGGACGACGAGGACAAGGACCGTATCCATCGCCCCGGCACCTTGTTTTCCGCGGGACTGATCACCGGCGAAGCGCTGACCGGCATCGTCATCGCGATTCCGATCGTGCTGTCCGGGCGCGCCGATGTGCTCGCATTGCCGGCGTCTCTGCAATTTGGCGACATGGTCGGACTGGTGTGTCTCGCAGTTGTAGCGGCGCTGCTATATCGCAGCGCTCATCAAAAAACCTGAACAGGTTTTCTAACGAAAAATGAATGAAATCAATTGAGTAAAATACGAAAAAATGTGTGCCTCGGGGCATATTCAGGGTTGCAATGTGCGGTCAAACGTATGAATCTCCTTGCTGCGGTCGCACATTGTCGGCCCCGCAGATAAAGTTGGAGTTTTTGTATGGTTCCTCTTGCTTCCTTGATATTGCTCAGTGGCTTGCTCGAAACGCCCAATGCAGCGCTCGATACGATATTCGCGAACGATTTCGAGCTCGCCGTATGCCCGAGACTGCAGCAGGAAAACAGTAATCTTTCCTACCAGCCCGATCTTTCCCAGCTGATCACCAATGTTGATGTGACGCAGTACGCGAATATCTGGGGGCGCAGCGGTATCGGTGTTCCACCGATTCCATTTCCGGGTGTCAGCCATAATGTGGCTATTCTGCTGAATCGGAATCTGTTCATTGCCGCGGGCTTTACGGTGCCGACGAGCGGATTGTCGCCGACGCTGAATGGCCTGATGACCCATGGCGAGACGAATGCCGGGCCACCGCTCACCCTC